>CAZHIK010000365.1:0-8521 GCA_964532635.1 uncultured Enterobacterales bacterium | reverse complement strand
ACCCCGAGTGCGGCTGCCGCTCCCTGCGGGTCCAGGCCCACCACATCGTGTTCCGACAGCACGGCGGCTCGGACGATCTCGACAACGGCATCACCCTGTGTCCGGTGTGCCATCTCAGGTTGGTACACACCGGCCGGGTCTCCGTCACTCGGGTCGGTGATGCCCTGGTGTGGCGCTACCCAGGCCGCGTGGTGGTGGCCCTGTGACCCTTCCACCGCCCTCGGTGTTCCCGCACGCTACCGCAGCCCGTCTTGACGCTCTCTTGGCGAACCGCTCCCGATCCGGGGCTGTCCAGGGCAGGTGTAGCCCACGGAGAGCCCCATGAGCCCTGCCAAGCGAACCCTTCGAAGCCGTCTTCCCCGCATCAGCCCCCTGGCTGCCCTGGCCGCGGCCTCGGCCCTCGGCTCGGTGGCCGCCGTCTGGGTGGCCTCCGGCGTGGGCTTCCTGCCCGAAGAGCCCATGCTCGAGGAGATCGAGAGCATCCCGGAGCGCTTCTGTGTGCTGAACCTCGAGCCGTCACCGTCCACCTACGGCGATCCGGGCGACGGGATCCGTTTCTCCCGGCCCAGCGCGGCCGAGGGCGCGCGCGCCGAGAAGATCGAGGGCGCGGTCGGTCGCAAGCAGCTGGACAAGGAGAACGCCGAGAGCGCGGGCGTGCTCGGGGCCATGCGGGACGGGTCCGAGGTCGAGGGCCTGAGCCCCGGTGGGCTCAGCAGCGAGCTGATCGGCGGCATCGGTGGCCTGATCGGCGCCAAGGGCGGGCAGTACGGCGCCGGCGGCCCGGGCACCCGTGGCTCCGGTCTGGGCGGAGGGGGCAGCTACACCCCGACCCCGCGGGCCGACCACGGGCTGGGCTCGCAGTCGGTGGAGAAGAGCCTGCGGCTGCAATTGATGGCCAGTCGAGGTGAGACCTCGCTCCAGGCCGGGATCGGCTCCGAGCAGTACACCGACTACGGCATCAACGAGATGGAGCTGACCGAGCGTGACGCCCAGTCCACCTTCAGCATCGACGTGGACACCGCCAGCTACGCCATCGCGCGCCGCAAGCTCCAGAGCGGTCGCATGCCGCCCCACGCCGCGGTGCGGGTGGAGGAGTTCGTCAACTACCTGCCCTACGACTACACCGCGCCGCGAAACGGCCGTCCCTTCGCCGTTCACATGGAGGCCACCCCCAGCCCCTATCAGCCGGGCCACCACCTGCTCCGCGTGGGCGTGAAGGGCCGCGAGCTGGACCAGACCCACCGCGCCCCTGTGCGGCTGACCTTCCTGGTGGACGTCTCCGGTTCCATGTCCAGCACCGACAAGCTGGGCCTGGCCAAGGAGTCCCTGCACCTGCTGGTGAACCAGCTGGGCATGGAAGACAGCGTGGCCATCGCCACCTACGCTGGCCGAGTGGAGACCGTGCTCGAGCCCACCCCCACCACCCGCCGATCCCGTATCCACGCGGCCATCGACTCCTTGAGCGCCGGCGGCTCCACCGCCATGGGCTCGGGCATCACCTTGGCCTACGACATGGCCCAGGCCGCCTACGTGGAGGGCGCCGAGAACCGTGTGGTGGTCCTGAGCGACGGAGACGCCAACGTGGGTCCGTCGAGCCACACCGCCATCCTCGAGACCATCTCCGGCTACGCGGGCCAGGGCATCACCCTGAGCACCATCGGCTTCGGCATGGGCAACTACAAGGACACCCTGATGGAGCAGCTGGCCAACCGTGGTGACGGCAACTACCACTACGTGGACAGCATCCGCGAGGCCGATAAGGTCTTCGGCCAGGACCTGGCCGGCACCCTGCAGACCATCGCGCGCGACGTGAAGATCCAGGTGGAGTTCGAGCCCGAGACCGTCCTGGCCTACCGCCTGGTCGGCTACGAGAACCGTGACATCGCCGACCGCGACTTCCGCAACGACGCGGTGGACGCCGGCGAGGTGGGATCCGGCCACCGGGTCACCGCCCTGTACGACGTGGTGCTGAACGAGGACGCCTGCGGGCCCCTGGCCACCGTGCGCCTGCGCGCCAAGCCCCCGGGTCCCGACGCCCCGGCTGCCGAGTGGACCACCACCTTCGAGCGCGAGGCCGTGCGGGGGAGCTTCGAAAGCGGCAGCGAAGACTTCCGCATCGCCGCGGCGGCGGGTGGCTTCGCCGAGAAGCTTCGCGGCTCCCGCTACATGGACGAGATCAGCTACCCGCAGATCGCCCTCATCGCGCGGGACGCCCTGCGTCCCGACCACGACGAGGACGGCGAGCTCATCGAGCTGATCAGCACCGCGGCCGAGCTGGTGGGCGAGGGGGCTCTGGCACGGCGCTGATCCCTAGGGGTTCCGCTTCGCCGCTTCTCGCACGATGTCGCCCAGGTTGTCGGGCAGGGTGCGGGTGGTGGCCACGCCCTGGACCGCGCTGGGGATCGAGCCGCCGGTGTGGGAGCAGACGTAGTACTGCACCTGGGTGGCGCCGTCCTTTGGGGTGAACACCCACCCGCCCACGTTGATGGGGATCTCCACCGCGTCGGGGTGCTTCTGCCGGACCTGTTGGTAGAACTCGGCGTAGGGGCCGCCGTCGACGAGCCGGTCCCAGCGGAAGATGATGGCGCCGGCGTTGCGCTCGATGGTGCCCCGCAGGATCCAGAAGCGGTCGCTGGCCATGGTCCAGCCCGGGATGTCCAGGAACTGGTAGTAGTCCAGCAGGGTGTCGGTGCGCTTCAGGGTGGCCGCGTCGGTGACGCCCGCGGTGGACCACTGCATGGCCCCCTCGATGTCGGCGGCCACCTCGAGCAGCTGGTCGGGGGTGTAGCGGGTGGTGGTGACGCCCTGGTAGCACTCGATGCCGGCCACCATCTTGGCGTAGACCTCCACCGTGCCCACCACGTCGTGCTTGCGGGTGGCGTGGTGGGTCCAGCCAGAGCTGTAGATCTCACCCCAGGTGGGGGTGGCGGCCCGGGAGGACGGGGTCAGGGAGAGGGCGAGCAACACCGCGAGCGACTTCATCGGGTCCTCCGTACGTGTGCCTGCTGTAGCCAGCCGCGGCCGACCGCGCGATGGCAGGAACCCTGGACGCCCCCCGACTCGTCCTCTTCACTCGGCGTCGGTGGCGCCCATCACCACCTTGGGCACATCCTCGGAGCGCAGTGGCGTGCTGTTCGAGGCCACCCGGAACAGCAGCACCCGCTCGTCGGCGGTGGGGACCGGCGCGAGGGCCAGGCGGTCGTGGTGACCGGGGGACACGCGCGCTCCGGGAACGGCCCGGTCGCAGATCAACGCCGCCAGGGTGGGGTCGTCGCAGGCCAGGCGAGCGGCCAGCTGATCTCCTGGAGCCGGTCCGCGGGGCAGCGCGACCACCAGCACGACCGCCGCCGCCGCGGCCATGGCCAGCCCGCCCACCCAGGCCTTCCGTGGGGTGCGCTCACCGCGCACGCGGTGCCGAAGCTCGGCCAGCCCGCCGGGAGGGGGCTCGAGGACCTCGAAGACGTCGTGGAGGGGATCACTCATGACAGATCCTCCTGGTAGCGCGGCCCCAGGGACCGGCGCAGGGAACTCAGGGCGGTGTTGCGGCGGGAGGCCACCGTGCCCGTGGGGATGCCGAGGGTCTCGGCCACTTCGGCGTAGCTCATGCCGGACAGCTCGCAGAGCATCACCACCGCCCGCTGCTTCTCCGGGAGCGCCTCCACCGCGGCGCGGACCGCAGCTTGGCGCTGTCGTGCGCCGAGGGCCCCGTCGATGGCGGGTTCTTCGGCGCATTGCTCGTCACCACCGTGTTTGAAGCTCAGCCAGCGCCAGGTCTTCCGCCAGCGGAGCTTCTTGGAGGCCTGGTTGATGGCGATGCGGTACACCAGCGGCTCCACGCTGTCCATGCGCACCCGGTCCCGCATCCGCCACAGACGCACGAAGGCCTCCTGGACCACATCCTGGGCATCCTGCGGATCCCAGAGCCAGCGGAAGACCACGTTGTAGACGGGCTTCTCGAGGCGCTGGTAGAGCGCCTCGAGGCCCGCTTGGTCCAAGCCGGTAGTGGCGTGGGGGGGCTGCACCGCGTGGTGTCTCCGCGGGCTACTGGGCGCCGACGACGCTGGGGCTGATGATGTAGTAGAGCGTGTCGAAGGGCTGGTCGCCGTCGATGTCGGCCACCTCTCCGAGCACTACGACCTGGCCGGGCTTGAGCCGGATGTCGGTGCGCATTCCCGTGCCGCCCTTGGCGTCGATGCTCACCTCGGCGGTGATGGTGCCACCCGCGGAGTTCCAGCTGGCCTCCTGCTCGATGAACAGGCCCTGGGAGCTGATCCGGGCCTCCTCCTCGTCCAGGGAGGTCAGCACCTTGTGGGCGTGCAGCTCGAAGCTCATGGGACCTTCGGCCTGCTGCACCGCGGCCAGTGTGTCGGCCAGCGCGGGGGCGGGCACCTCGGTGGTGGGCGCTTCGACGCGGTGGCCGTAGACCAGCCAGTAGTCCATGCGGATGTTGGTGGGGGTGCGCAGGGGCGGCTTGGAGTCGTTGAGCTGGTCGATCAGCCGCTCCACACCCGTCTGGACACTCTCGGGGGCGACCACGATGATCTGACCGTCGGGGGTCTCGATGACACGACCGACCGCGTCGCCGCCCACGAACAGGGCGCGGGTGAGGGCCGAGGCCATGATGCCGGCGTAGCCATCGGGCACGCTGTAGGACTGCAGCACCATGTCGTTGGTGGCCTCTTCCATGACTTGCTGGGGCGTGGTGCAGGCGGTGGAGGCTGCCAGCGCGAAGGGCAGGGCGAAGGTGAAGATGTGATGCATGGGGACTCCTGGGTGGGGCTGGGAACGCCGTAACGTCCCGCGTTCGTCCCGCTGTTACCCGCGAGCCCCGGAATCCTTCAGAAAAAGTCTCGCGTCCATCTCAGCCGCCCATTCCCTCGTCCTGGTTCATGTCCTGACAGGTGGACTCCGACTCGGTGATCTCAGCGTCGTGCTCTGCCAGGGCGTCGAACAAGGGGGTGCTCGCGTCGCAGCCCGAGCAGGGCTCGGAGAAGTCCACCGTCAGGCAGTGCAGCGCCTCGGACATGCCCCCGCAGTGGGTCGTCGCGCAGTACCGAAGGGCCACCACGGTCCCTCCAACGTCGGTGATCGCCTGGGTGCTGAGGACCGAACCCAGAGCATTCTCGGAGGCGTAGCTCGAGGTGGCCTGGCGGGTCATGACGGTGCACTCGAACCCGCCGTCGGGCAGGCGATTCATGCTGGCGTGGACGAAGCTGGGGCCGAGGGTGCCCGCCTCGGGAGCGCCCCAGAGCTCTGGGCTGAAGACCTGCGCGGTCAACGAGCTGTCGTCGTGGACGCTGGGCTGGACCCTGGCCAGGAGCAGGTCGGCGGCCGGGCCCTCGAGCCAGCGGATCTCGGTCACCGAGTCCGGGCCCACCGCGATCTGTGTCAGGTCCAGCACGTCAACGCTGGGGGCGTCGTTCACATCGGCGACGAAGGCCAGGAACTCCTCGGTGGGGATGCCGTCCCCGTCGAGTATCGCGGCCGGAAGCGCGCCGTCCAGGAAGGGTGCCTCCAGCATCGCGAGGCTGTCCAGGGTGAACACCTGGGGATCCCCGATCTCTGTCGAGCTGGACCGGCACTCCGAGCAAGGTGGCGGCCAGCAGGCGGCCAGCGGGGCCCAGATCACCAGCAGACTCGCAGTGAGGGCTCGGCGCATCCTGTGCTCTCGGGGCAGGGGGCATCCTCGAGCGTAGGCGCGCAGGGTTGGTTGGGGAATAATGAGAAATCAGACTAAGCCGACTATTGATGCTTAGTTGACGGTTTTTTCGTGCACCACATTGTTTCAGCGGGTTGCCCAGCCGCGAGTTGGGCTCCGTTCTGAGCCGGTTTCCGAGCAAACAGGCTAGGGCGCCTCGAGCTGCCCGTAGTCGTCCATGCCCCAGCAGGTGGCGGGGGCGGTGCCGTTGGCAGCGCAGCTGTGGTAGCCGCCCGCGGCGATCTGGGTGAAGGTGCCGCCCGGAGCGTCGCTCTCGCCGGTTTCGTTGGCGCCCCAGCACTGGATGTTTCCACTGGTGTCGATGGCGCAGCTGTGCCAGTGGCCCACCGACAGGGCCTCGAAGCTGCCGCTGGGGGCCTGGGTCTGGCCGTAGTCGTCGTTGCCCCAGCAGTGGATGGTGCCATCAATGTCGATTGCGCAGCTGTGCATCTTGCCGGCTTCGGCCAGCACGAAGCTGCCTTCGGGAGGGGACGCCTGGCCCTCGCGGTCGTTGCCCCAGCAGGCCAGGCTGCCGTCGGTGGTCACACCGCAGTTGTGGCGGTAGCCGGCCCCGAGCTGGCTGAAGGTGAGATCTTCGGGTGGGGTGACCTGGCCGTCGTTGTCCGAGCCCCAGCAGCGTACGATGCCGTCGATGTTGATGGCGCAGATGTGGTGGTAGCCCGCGGCCACCTGGGTGAAGTCACCCTCGTAGGTGCGGTTGTAGCGGTTGCCCCATCCCCGCACGTTGCCCAGGGTGTCCAGGGCGGCGCTGCGCAGTGCGCCCGCGCTGGTCTGGGCGAACGCACCTTCGGGAGCGTCGCACTGGTCGTTGGCGTCCGAGCCCCAGCAGATCACCTGTTGGTTGGTGTCGATGGCGCAGTTGTGGTACTCGCCGGCGCTGATCTGGACCAGGTCGGTGACGCCCAGGGTCACCTCGCCCGTGTCTACGTAGATGGGCTCGGGACAGCCAGTGAGCAGCGGCAGCGCGGCCGCCAGGAAGACGGGCAACGTGGGGAATCGGGTCATGGCCAACCTCTCGCGCACACGGTAACCGTTTCGGAGCCCGGCTCGAACTGGGAAGCAAGATCCAGTGCTCCGGGCGCGTAGGCTCCAAGACGGAGGAAGCATGGCCGGCATCGCGGATCGACTCTTCAGGCTCGGCAAGGCCAAGGCCGGGCGCACAGCGCGTGACCTACCCGACCTCGGCTCGCTGATGAGCAGCCTGAAGGGGGCCGATCGCCAGGCCCTCGAGCGGGCGCGTAGGGCCGCGAACCGCTGCAAGCAGCAGCTCGAGCGCGGCGACGCCATGCCCGCAGGGGTGGCCGCCGAGCTGGGCGGTGCTGTCGACGCCCTGATGGACCAGGTGCAGCAGCTGGCGGACCGCCTGGTGCGCTCCCGGGCCTGGCTGCGTCGCCACGACCCCGAGAAGCTGGCCCGCGAAGCCGCCCTGGCCGAGCTGGACGAGCAGGTGGGCGGCGCGCCGGCCGGGCGTCCGGGTTCGCCCCAGGCCCTGGCCGAGCAGGCTCGCGTCGCCTCCGCCCTCGAGGCTGACATCGCCAAGATGTCCTACCGACTGGGCACCGCGGCCCGGGAGCTCGAGAGCCTCGAGGGCCGCGTGGCCGGAGGCGTGGGTGTCGGCGCCGTTGAGGAGCTGAGCCAGGGGATCGAGCAGCAGCGGGCCCGAGCCGAGCGCACCCTCGAGGACTGGGCCACCACCACAGCCGAGCTACGGACCCTCTGATGCCCACTCGTTTTCCCCGGCGGCTCGAGCTCCCCGTGCAGTGGGGTGAGATGGACGCCTTCCAGCACGTCAACAACCTCACCTACTTCCGCTGGTTCGAGTCTGGGCGCATGGACTACCTGCAGGCCATCGGCTTCCTGGACCACATGCTGGCCAGCGGCCAGGGGCCGATCCTCGCCCATACCGAGTGCCGCTTCCGCGCACCCTTGGCCTGGCCCGGCCGGGTGGCGGTGGAGACCGGGGTGGAGGACGTGGAGCGCGACCGCTTCCTGATGCGCTACCGCGTGGTCGACCTCGACACCGGCACTGTGGCCGCAGAGGGCAGCGGGTTGATGGTGAGCTTCGACTACCGGGCTGGCGGAAAGTGCGACCTGCCCGACGCGGTCCGCCAGGCCATCCTGGAGATCGAGGGAGCCTGAACCCTGTTAGTCGAGCTGGGTGTCCCCGCGGGAGATGGGCTCGAGCTCGCCCGCGGACAGGGCTCGGTCGAGGGCCTTGACCACGTCGGGATCGAACTGTTTGCCCGACCAGCGCCGGACCTCGGCGACGGCCCTGTCCAGCGGAGCGCCCTTGCGGTAGGGGCGGTCGGAGGTGATCGCGTCGATGGTGTCGGCCACGGCGATGATGCGGCTGGCCAGGGGGATGTGCTCGCCCTGGAGCCCGTCGGGGTAGCCGGAGCCGTCCCAGCGCTCGTGGTGGTGGCGCACGATCTTGCGGACGTGCTCGAGCTCGTCCAGTGGCTCGAGGATCCGGGAGCCCAGGGCCGGGTGGCGCTGGACGCGAGCGAACTCCACCTCGGTGAGCTTCCGGGCGGCGCGGAGGTAGGCGTCCTCCACCCCGATCTTGCCCACGTCGTGGAGCAGGGCCCCCAGGCGTAGCGGGCGCATCTGGTCTTCGTCGAGGGGGTACCAGCGGGCCAGGGCCAGGGAGAACTCGGTGACCCGCAGCGAGTGACCCGCGGTGTAGGGGTCCCGCGCATCGAGGGCCTGCACGAGGGCCTCCAGGGTGCCCACGAAGCTGCGCTCCTGGAGCCAGTAGAGCCGGTGGTTCTCGAGGGCCTGGCCCACGGCCTGGCCCACGGC
>CAZHIK010000364.1:0-8534 GCA_964532635.1 uncultured Enterobacterales bacterium | reverse complement strand
CCAACACCAAGCCCCTGCTCCTGCTCGGTGGCCTGAGCGCCCTGGGCCTGCTCGCGCTCGCCGCCACCGCGGGCACCACCCACATCACGAGGGCTCGTCAGATGACCACCGCTCGCTTCCAAGAGCTGTTCCAAGACGGCTCCAAGTGGCTGCTGTTCGCACTCAGCGCAGCGCTGCCCTGCTCCAACCTCACCGCGGCCTTCCTGATCGCGCTGACGGGCCGCTGGCCGTCGAACCCCCTCGACGCCGGAGCCTGGCGCAGGCTGGACCGTCGCCTCTGGGACGCGGTGAACATCACCGACGCCATGCACCCCTGGAGCGGGCTGGAGCTCGCGGCCAAGCGCTTCGAGCGCACCATCTTCCGCATCCAGCCCCACGGGCAGGCTCCCGCGCTGCCCCCGGGCAAGCTGTGGCTGGTGCAGCGCTGGCGCATCCGGGGCCCGCTCCCCATCACCCAGGGCCGCGACGACGGACACAGCTACCTCGTCTACTCCCTGGCGGACGGCACCTACTTCGTCGTCCAGTCCAACGTGAAGCGGGGCCTCAGCCGCACCATCCGGTCCGGGTACCACACCCCCGGGTACGAGACCGGCATCGTCGAGGTCCCGCTCGCATGACCGCCCACCTGCTCGATCTGGGCGGCCAGGGCCTGGGCCAGCCCCTCCCGACTCCCCCAACACCACGCGTCGTGGTCGTCACCGGCGGGTGCTCCCTGCACCTTCGGCGACGGGCTCGTCACGTGGCCCTCCACCAACCCCCGACCCCCACCACCATCCCCGCGAGGACAGCATGAACCCCAAGCTCACCATCCTGAAGAACATCCCCTGGGACGAGGTCCTGGAGACCCTGGACGCTCTGGCCGAGGCCGGCTGGGACAAGGACGCCGCCATCGAACTGGTCGCCCAGCTGCTGGACGACGCTCTGCCCCTGGACACCTGGGTGCCCGGTGCCGCCGGCGAGGCCCTCGAGGCCATCGACGGGCCCGTCCTGCGCGCCGTGCTCGGCCTGCTCTGGACCCTGGCCACCAACAAGAAGGGCCGCAAGGCTCGCAAGGCCGTCCGGATCAAGAAGCTCCAGGCCAAGGCCGTCGAGCTCGCCGCCGCCAAGGGCTGATCCCCCAGGTCCGCTCCCCCGACACGGTTCTTCCTTCTCCCCGCCCTCCAACTCCCCACGGAGGCTCCATGCCCCGCCCCCTGGTCCCCATCGTCCTCGTCATCGCCTGGCTGCTCTGCCTGGCCTTCCTCGGTGTGGCCTGGGGGGCGGAGCCCACCCCCGACACCGTGCTGGCCATGCCCGGCCCCGGGGGCAGCGTCGCCCTGAACCTCGGCGACCTGACCTTCCCCGGGGCCGTGCTCGTCGGCTTCTGGATGCTCGCCCGCGCATTGCCCGTCGCGCTGCGCTCATGGACCCCGACCCTCCGCGTCGAGCTGGTCCACGTGGACCGCAGCGACGACGACCACCGCTGACCCTTCCCTCACCGCCCCCCACCAAGAGGTCCCCCAATGTCCCTCGCTGGCACCTTCCTCGCCCACGCCGCCCTGCTCGGGGCGCTGCTCACCCCCGGCAACACCGACCAGACCGGCACTGCCTGGGCCGTCCTCGAGTCCTCCACCGACGACGTGGAGGCCGCCCAGCAGAAGTACGCGGTCTCCATCCACATCAAGCAGATCGGCGCGGGAACCGTCCGCGCCCTGGTCCTCACCTCCCACGACGGAGAGCAGTGGGCCGTGGCCGCCGCCTCCACCCCGCTGACCCAGGCCGGCCAGGAGGTCTACGAGGTGCTCGAGCCCACCCGCCTGCTGCGCCACGTCGCCGTGGTCACCGTGCTCACCGGCGACCCCAAGCCCAACCACACCTTCTCCGCCAGCCTGCTCTCCAACGGGCGCATCCGCCTCATCCGCACCGGCAAGACCGTGGATGCGGCGCTGGCCATCATCGACAGCAGCGTGGACCAGGACAGCAAGAACGGTCGGGCCACCGTGCTGGACACCGCCAGCCAGGCCGACGTGAGCTTCGCCATCCCCTTCGACAACCAGGGCTACACCGTCGTGGCCACGGTCGAGGACGAGGCCGTGAGCTGCTGGGTCTCGAACCGCACCAAGTTCGGCTTCCGAATCAACACCTCCGGCCCCGTGGACGGCGACACCAAGGTCCACTGGATGGCCATCCACGACTGAGGCCCTGCCTCTCTCTCCACCTGACCCACCGAGGACCCGACCATGAGCTTCGAGGGCGACAACCCCCGAGGCTCCATCCCACGAGGACTTCACCATGAGCTTCAAGGCCGACAACCCCACCTTCACCGGCAGCGTCACCGTGCCGGAGCCCGCCGCCGACACCGACGCGGCCTCCAAGTCCTACGCCGATGGCATCGGCGCGCAGATCAAGCGCGGCTCCGCCACCTTCGCGGCCGAGCAGACCAAGGCCGTGGCCTTCGCCGAGGCCTTCGCCGACGCCGACTACCGCATCACCCTGGCCCCCGCGGGCAACGTGACCACCTGGTTCACCGACAAGGCCGCCGGCGGCTTCACCATCCACACCAGCGGTGACCACACCGGCGATGTGGACTGGGTGGCGGCGCACGACTGATCCGAGGGAGTGCGTCGACCATGATGAGCCCGTCAACGAGAAAGGTGCCCTGCTCCGTCTCCTCTGGCCGCATTCGGCGTGGACGGGAAGGGCACCTTCACAGCGTTGTCAGGGTGTCGCCGCGCGAACTGCACGGGCGAGCGTCACTACCCCTTCTTCTTGGCCTTCGGGGGCACGTTCTTGTGCCCCTGGCGCGCCCGGTTGAGGCGGTCGGCCTCGTACGCGGCGTTGTTGGGGTTCTTGACGTTCGAACGATTGTCGTTCGGCGACGGGGTCTTCTTGTTGGTCATGACTCTTCCACGAGCGGGGAGCAGCACGCCACCCCGCAAGACGACTGTACGCGCAGAGCCAGCCACCGACAAGACGAACCGGCGAGTTGGGATTCGACAGCATCGGTATCCACGGGGAGCACACCATGAGCTGCCAATGCCTCCGCACCCCCGGACTGCTGAACCCGCCCAAGGCCAGCGGACGCCTCGTGATCGACCGCGACGCCCTGCGTCGTGCCCTCGGCGGGCGTCGCGAGCTGGTCGAGGCCATGCAGGCGAACCAGGCCAAGGCGACGGGCCGGCCGGGAGCGAACGTTGGCCGCCTGTGGTCGTTCTTGACGGCGAGCTTGTACCGATCCGGTGACCTGCCCATCCTCGCCACGAGGGAGGCCGCGCAGAACGGAATCGACGCGATCAAGGCGGCAATTCGCGCGAGAAAGCTTCGCGCGGGCAAGGGCCGGTTCGATGTGACCTGGAACCCGCGCGCACGGGCGCTCACCTGGGAGGACAACGGCATCGCCATGAGCACCGAGGACGTGCTCACCAAGTTCTTGACCATCGGCGAGAGCGGCAAGGGCGAGGTGGGCGACTCGGACGAGGCCGCGGGTGGCTTCGGTGTAGCCAAGGCCGTCATCCTGGGCGCGAGCTCCACCTTCCGCTGGATGATGGACACCCGCGACAACCACGTCACCTGCCAGGGTGCGGGTGCCGAGGTCGCCGTGTTCGATCTCGATCCTCCGCTGGCCGGCACGCGCATCACCATCTTCGACGTGGCCGACGAGTTCGACGAGACCTGGAATCGCGCCCGCCAGGAGTGGGTGCCCATCGAGGACCGCCTGCACGAGCTGCTGGCCGCCAACGACCTGCCCAAGATCGCCCTGACCCTCAACGGCAAGGTGGTGAAGCCCATGTTCAGCCGCAGGGGCGGCTCCACCGTGCGGGTCCAGGGTTCGTGGGGACCGGGCACGACCGCTCGGGTGAAGGCGTATCGCCGACCGCCCGGGGACAGACGTGGGGCCTACTACATCAGGCTGGGCGGGCTGTTTCAATTCGCAGTCCCCGCCCAGAGGACCCACCTGAAGGCCGATGTCGTCATCGACCTCGAGACGGCCGTGAGGCCCGGGGTGCGCGGCTACCCCCTCAACGCCGCCCGGGACGCCCTGCAGGAGCAAGCCCGCTGGGCGTTTCAGGACCTGGTGGACGAGGTCGAGAGGGAGAACGAGAGCGTCGGACGCAGCGATCAGGACGAGATCTTCGACCCCGAGAGCGAGCACGCGGCCGAACGGGAGGGAGCGCGCGAGCTCGCCACGCTCACCGAGCAGGCCTTCGCCGACCCGAAGCTGCAGGCCGCCCTCGAGGAAGCCACCGGGGGCATCGCCGACTTCTACGGCGAGCTGGCCGGCTACGCCGCCAAGCGGGAGCCCACCGCCTCTGCCGCCCCGGCCGGGACCAAGCCCCAGGCCACCGAAGACGGCCCCCAGCGCACCATGATCCTGCCCGCGGGCTTTCAGCGGGCCGACAGCGGCGAGGCCATCGAGCCAGACCTGCGGCCCCCCGGGGGCGCGCCCATCGTGAGCGTGCGCGAGCTGCGCGCCACCTTCGAGGCCGCCGACAGCGTGGCCGAGGCCAACGGGGCGCCTCGGGTGCTCACCCACGAGGTCCGCCAGGTCCTCGACCGCGCCGAGCTGGGCTGGCCCCTCGAGCAGCCCGACCTGGACACCCTGGCCCAGGCCGTGGAGCAGGCTGCCGAGGTCTCCATGAACATGGGCGGCGGGGGGCTGGTCCAGGCCGCCACCGTGGCCCGCGTGTTCGACCAGGTGCAGGGGGAGACCCCGGCCCCCGCTCGCCGCAAGGTCAACCCCTTCGGCAAGCTGGCGGGCCTCCGCATCAGCAAGAAGCGGTACGACCGCGGCCGCGCCTACCGCTTCAAGAAGGGCTACGCGCGCTGGATTCCGTTCCTGGCTGCCTGGGACGCCACCCTGCGCCTGGTGGCCACCGAGGCGCAGATCCGGCGCAGGTTCAAGCCAGGCTTCATCCTCGACGACGAGCTGCTCGGGCTCACCACCTCGAGCACCTCGGGCTCCAACGTCGTCTACATCCATCCCGACCGCATGAAACAGGTGGTCAAGGCCCACAAGCAGCGCCCCCTCGCCATCGCTGCCTTCCTGCATGGCATCGCGGTGCACGAGCTGACCCACCTCGACGGCCGCATGGGCGAGGGCCACAGCGAGTCCTACGTCGCCGCCCGTGAGGACCTGGGGGCTGCCACCGCCCACCTGCTGCCCGCCATCGCCGTGCTCGTCACCAACCTGCTGCGCCTGCCGCAGAAGAAGAACGCCGAGCAGAAGCGCCTGGAGCGGCTGGAGCGCAGCCTGGCCCGGGCCAGGGTGAAGGCCAGGGGCTGCAAGCAGGCCAAGGCGCAGGTGCCGGAACTGCGAGCCGAGATCGTGCAGCTGCGCGCCGAGCTCGACCAGGCCCTGCGGATCAGCGGGGCTCCCCAGCCGGGGGCCGACCGAGCCATCGCCGTGCTCGAGCGCGTGGCCGCGGTGCTGCGCGCCCAGCCTCCGGCCGGGGTGGAGCCCGCAACCATCGACCGCTTCCTGAACACCCACCGCCCCACGCTGCTCGGCCTGGTCAGGACCGGCCTGGAGCGTCGGGGCCTGGCCTGAACACGTCGGAGGCCACCATGACCAAGCCGCTGCGCGCCGCCCTCTACGCCCGCGTGTCCACCTCCAACAAGGGCCAGGACGTGGGCCTGCAGCTCGACGAGCTGCGCCAGGTCGCCGCGCAGCGGGGGTGGGTGATCGCCGACGAGTTCGTAGACGAAGGCATCTCGGGCACCAAGGACCGTCGCCCCGAGCTGAACCGCATGATCGAGGGCGTCAGGGCTGGGCGCTTCGATCTGGTGGTGGTGTTCAAGCTCGACCGCCTGGCCCGCAGCCTACGCCACCTGCTCACGCTCTCCGAGGACCTGACCTCCTGGGGTGTGGGCCTGGTCTCCCTGCGAGACGCCGGCATCGACACCACCTCAGCTTCGGGCCGCCTGCTCCTGCAGGTGCTGGGGGCCTTCAGCGAGTTCGAGGCCGCGGTCATCCGTGAGCGCGTGATCGCCGGTGTCCGCCGAGCCCAGGCCCAGGGCAAGCACTGCGGCAGGCCGAGGGTGCACCTCGACCTGCGCCCCGCCGTCGCGATGCTCGAAGGTGGGAGCTCCCTGCGCGAGGCTTCCGAGGCGATGGGCGTCAGCCGCAGCACCCTGCGGCGGCGACTGAAGGAGGACGAACTCTGGCCACCACGGGGCGAGGGCCTGCCCCTCTCGTAGTCCGGATGAGGGTGGCCCCAGCCGGGCCGGCTACCGCGTTGGGGGGGGGACGCGCGGCAAGCTGGTCCCAGCTGGGGCCGAAGGCACGGTATCACCACGAGGTGGCGATGGCCCTCGACTGGTAGTCCTGGCCCAGGCCCTCGTGCGCCTCATCACGAACGAGGCCATGAGCAGTCCCCCGGGGACGGTCCTCACTGGCTCGAGCTCGAGCCCGCGGCCTGAAAGAGATCAGCCCTGTCGGGCGTATCCATGATGGTTAAGATGAACCCGTGAAACGAGGACCGGCTCCTGATGAGCAAGAACGACGAGATCCCTTGGTGGCTGCTTCTGCTCGGCGGAGTCGGGGCAGCGCTGGTGATCGCTGGCGTCGCTGCAGCAGCAGGGGGCGCTGGCAAGCCGAAGACCTACTCCTGTGGGAACTGCGGTGGGGACATCAAGGAAGGTGCCCCCCAATGTCCCCACTGCGGAGTGAAGCTGGTGTGGGGATAGCAGAGTGGCGGAGGTTCCCCAGGTCGTGACCGACGTGCTCAAGGGCTTGAAGCCCGCTGGGCTCTGGTACTGCACCGTCTCCCTCATGACGGGACTGCTGATCTGGACCAGCAAGGACGCCAGCTGGTGTCAGTGGTCAACGCCTGCGAAGTTCGTCTTCTGGGGCTGGGTCGGGATCTCCGCCCTGGTGCTGCCGTACATCCACGGGATGTCCTACATCCAGGGCAAGCTCACCCAGAGGGCCTCGAAGAGGGCGGAGGCCAGCCGGAAAGGGCCACGGACGCTTCTCTATTGGGAGGAGGGCTCGGAGTTCTACCACTGGCATCACGACTGCCCGAGAGTACCCGAGCGCATCGTCGCCGCCCCGAACTGGACCGTGGACACCTCGCCCCCTGACACTGCCGCGCGCTGCCCGGACTGCGCCTCGAAGGATTCGCAGCGTCAACCAGCCGAGCCGACTTGAGGGCTCCTACGCCCGACCACATGGGGCCGGTCCAAAACCCCTCGACGCCACGGTTCCACCGAACCACAGGATGCACGGTCCACAGCCCTGGTCCACAGCCGGTTCAGAAGCATCTGTCTATTGTCCGATTCAGGGACACAGAAGATAGAACCGAATACCAGAAGTCTCTTCGTCTACACACTCTTCCGAGTGGACCACATATTCACAAATCTCATCGACTCGGTCCAAGGTGATCTGGTCTACAGTAGCCCGGGGAGCGTTAAGCATCCCGCACTCCCGGCCCTCAACACCGTGAACAGTTGACTCGTCATCGCAGACAACGTCAAAACACAGCCCATTCGAACCCTGTACGCACGCCTCTGACGCCTCATCCTCCAATGCCGCGCAGAAGTCCACAGGGCCACTTACGGTACCACCGCACCCTACAAGGAGCCCAATCACCCCGCTGGCTCGAATCATGCCGTCTCCCAACTCTTCGTAACACTTCCGTCTTCATGGTATTCGACGGAACCAGAATCTGCCCATTGCCCCCTACACTTATCGTCCAAGCCGCTCCACTCTACGACCAACCTGTGACCTGGGACGGCGAAATCGTATTCTTCGAAATAGAGGGAAAACTGATTGCATTCATCCGAAGACGACCCCCACGACCAGGGCTTTCCAAAGTCCTTATACTCATAGGGGCCGTATAGAAATCCACAAGGATGACAACTCCCATACACGGTACCGGATGTCACAATGTCCCTGGACAGAGGCAATCCCATCTCGCGCCGGACAAGGTGATACCACATTATTGACACCGCATAGTGACAACACATATTCGCATCACGACCATCATGACAGTGATCGCCATCTCGCGTCCGATGACACCACTCGTGAAGAATCGTTACACAGATGTCAAGAATCTCGGACAGGGCGCATCGCGCAGTGTACTGACCCATTATCTCGGCCCACACGGCACTCCAGAAATCGCCAGAATCACTCTTCAGGCGGGCCCACCCATAAAGCCGAAGGGCGTTGTAGAAGTACCAGTCCGCCATCGCGGACCGAACCATAGCCGATTCGCACAGATAGGTCTTTTTTCCCGTGCCTGGAGTGTACCCCTTTGGACCTCCGGCAACCGTACCATTGATGTAGGGATAGCACCACCCCGTATCGACGTTGTACAGCAACCCCATCTTGTCTCCGATGCTTTCGCAGTCCTTCTTCGTGGACTGTGAAACTATCGGATACAGGCCTTCCTTTACGAGGTACTTCAGTTTCCCCGACGAGATGTTGCAGGCGTTCCTAAACCTGTACGGGATCAAGTCGTCGATAATGTCAGAATAGCCCCAAAGTGTCCTGAGCGCGTAGCGCAACGCTCCGTAATGGAAGCCTTTTGTTGGGGTTTCCCCCCACTCCGCCC
>CAZHIK010000363.1:8127-8538 GCA_964532635.1 uncultured Enterobacterales bacterium | reverse complement strand
CCCCTGGCGCCTGCTGCGGGCCCACGGGCCGGCCGTGGGGCTGCCCGACTGGGGCGACATGGGCAACAGCGAGGTCGGGCACAACGCCCTGGGTGGTGGGCGCGTGTTCGACCAGGGCGCCAAGCTCGTCAGCGCTGCCATCGCCTCGGGCAGAATCTTCGAGAGCGAGGCGTGGCGAGCGGCCACCGGCCGTCCCGGCCTGCACCTGCTGGGCCTGGTCTCCGACGGCAACGTGCACAGCCACATCGACCACCTCCGCGCTGTCATCACAGCCGCAGCCCGCGCCGGGGTGCCGCGCCTGCGGGTCCACGTGCTCACCGACGGTCGCGACGTGCCCGAGCGCTCGGCCCTGGAGTGGGTGGAGCCCCTCGAGACAGAGCTCGCCACCCACCGTGACGCGGGCCGCGACTA
>CAZHIK010000363.1:0-8112 GCA_964532635.1 uncultured Enterobacterales bacterium | reverse complement strand
CGGCTCGGGTGGAGGCCGGATGCACATCACCATGGACCGCTACGAAGCCGACTGGAGCATGGTCCAGCGCGGTTGGCGCTGCCACGTCCACGGCGAAGGCCGGCGCTTCCCCAGCGCCAGCGAGGCCATCCGCACCCTCTACGCCGAGGATCCGGCCATCACCGATCAGTTCCTTCCCAGCTTCGTGGTGGCGGGCACCGACGGTGAGCCTGTGGGACGCGTGCTCGATGGCGACGCCATGATCTTCTTCAACTTCCGCGGCGACCGAGCCCTCGAGATCTCGCGGGCCTTCGAGGACCGCGACCTGCCCGGGTGCTTCGAGCGCGACGGCAGCGAAGGGCGAGCCGCCCCCAGCGATGTGCTCTACGCCGGCATGATGGAGTACGACGGCGACCTGCACATCCCCCGGCGCTACCTGGTGGAGCCTCCAGCCATCGACCGCACCGTCTCGGACTACCTGGCAGCCAACGGCATCACCGGCTTCGCGTGCTCGGAGACCCAGAAGTTCGGCCACGTCACCTACTTCTTCAACGGCAACTGCTCCGAGCCCGTAGACCCGGGGCTCGAGACCTGGCATGAGGTCCCCAGCGATCCGGGGGACTTCGACAAAGCGCCGGCCATGAAGGCGAAGCTCATCACCGAAGCCGTCGTCGAGGCCATCGCCTCCGGCCGCCACCGCCACATCCGGCTCAACCTCGCCAACGGTGACATGGTCGGCCACACAGGCAGCTTCGAGGCCGCAGTGGCAGCCGTGGAGTTCGTCGACACCTGCCTCGAGCGCCTGGACCGAGCGGTGCGGGAGCGCGGTGGTGTGCTGATGATCACCGCCGACCACGGCAACTCGGACCAGATGTACGACGTGGACAAGAAGACGGGCGCCTACAAGCGCGACGCCAGCGGCGCACCGGCGGTCCGCACCGCCCACAGCCTCAACCCCGTGCCCTTCATCCTGGTGGATCACAGCGGCTGCTTCCAGCTCGATCCCGAGCTCGGGGAGGACGCGGGCCTGGGCAACGTGGGCGCCTCGCTGCTGTGGACCGTGGGGCTGGTTCCTCCCGAGGACTACCTGCCTGGGGTGGTGGTGCCCAAGCGCTGAATCCCTCAGGGGCCGTGGGCCAGGTGCTCCAACACGGCGTCGGCCAGGGTGCCGGCCACCAGCTCGTTGCCCCGCGGCGTGCAGTGGCCGTAGTCACCCCCGTGCATGTCCACGAACAGCGCCTCGAGGGGTTCCTCGGCAAGGACGCGCTCGAAGGGCTCGCGGTGCTCGACATAGATCACCCCCGCGAGGGGCTCGAGCATCCGCTGCAGGGGCTCGACCGACCGCCGCGGATAGGCCATCACCACCAGCTTGGCGCCGCTGGCCTGCACCCGCTGCCCCACCCACAGCAGGTTGTCCCGGGTGACGGGGTTGAAGGTCTCCCGCCGCAGCACTGCGGCCGTTTCGCGGTGCAGCCCGGCCTCCTCGAGCCGCCCCCGGGCCTCGAGACAGCGCGCCATGGTGTCGTGCAGCACCGGCTCCTGGGGCAGCTCCGCCAGGGCCCGCTCCAGCTCCCGCTCCGCCCGCTCCAGCAGCCACTCGAGCTGCTCGAACGCATGTCGGTAGTCGTCGGTTTCGGCCAGGTCCTCCAGCGCGATGCCCGGGTGGTGGATGGCTGCACGCCGCTGGATCTGGGCCCGCAGCGCCAGCGCCCGCAGCAACTCCACGTCGGCCGCGCGCCCCCCCATACCGCGCTGCGCGCTCTCCTCCCAGGCCTGGATGGCCTGGACCTGGCTGCCTCTGTCCTCGTACAACCTGGCCAGCGCGGCCCAGGCCCAGGCGATGTCGGGTGACTCCTCGAGCAGATCTCGCAGCCTCGCCTCGGCCACAGCTGCATCGCCACCGGCGATCCCGCAGGCCACCAGACCGCCCGCAGGATCCGTGGCGGCGCGCCGACCCAGCCCGGGGAAGCGCTCGAGCGTGGACCGGAACGAAGCCTCGGCCGCCTCGAGATCCCCCTGGTAGAAGAGGTTCCAGCCCCGGTTGGTCTCGACCCGAAACGCCTCGTCCTGGAGCAAAGGGTCCTGCTCGGACCCGCGCTGGGCCCCCTCTCCACCCGCGCCGCTCCGGTGTGGGCCGTGGGGTTCCCGTCCCTGCAGGTGGTAGACCAGCAGGCGCACCAGGCGCAGGCTGCGCAACGGCGCGCGCTCCGCGACGGGCAGGCCGCCGTAGGGCATTCGATCGGGACCGTCGTTGGCGCCGATCATCACCACCACCATGTGGGGCCCGATCGCTGCCAGGCTGCCCTCCAGCTCCCCCGCCAGCTCCCCCGAGCTGAGCATCGGCCGGGCCTGCTCGAGCACCGCGAAGTCGAGCCCTGGAGCCCGCTCCGCCAGCTCCCAGCGCAGGGGGATGGGGTACTGCCCAGCGGTCATGGAGTCGCCCAGGCACAGGATGCGGTAGGCCCCTTCCTCGGCCAGGGCGGCCCGGTTGCGCTGGTCCTGCAAGGCCTGGAAGCCGACGCACCCCAGCCGCAGGCCCGCTTCCACCAGGGCCAGCAGCACCAGCAGCCCGACGACCGCAGCGAAGAGACGCTGGGTCCAGCCAGAGACGCCCCCCGGCTGGGCGCTCGAAGTAGCTGGAGGCGTGGGCCTCTGTCCGCTCATGGCTCCAGAGTAGCACCCAACAACGGCCCGACCTCCCAGTCGGACACCCCGAGCATCACCGCCACCAAAGCGTGCTCTCGCGCTGTTCGTGCATAGCCGCGTTCCGACAGGCCGCGGGCCAGCTCCACCCGGCATGGGCCACAGCCGGGGCGCGCGAGGACCGCCCTGTGCGTCGAAGCGAGGGCAGCGGCGTCCATGCCCCGCCGGGCGTACTCCAGCGCGAGCACCGAGTGGAAATCGGGATCCAGGGGGGCCCACTCGTCCAGGGCGGCCAGCACGACGGGCTCGAGCTGCGCTTCGATGGCTGCCCGCTCCCGCTGGAAGTGGGCCACGCTGTGGGGGCGGGTGGCCACGTCCCGCACGATGGAGCGCTCGTAGAAGATCTCTGAGCGCATCAGGTTCAGCCAGGCATCCACAGGAGCCACGCCGAGGGCGGCCAGGGTGCCCGCCTCGTCGGGAATGGCAGCGGGATCGAGGGCCAGCCCGAAGCGCCCCGGGTCCGCGGCGATGGCCTCGGCCCCGGCTCGCGCCACCGCATAGGATCCGCGGATAGTGAGGTGCACGTGGTCGTGGAAGGCGTCGTGGCCCATGAGCTGCCCCCCCTCCGCCTTCATCAGCTGGGGCAGAGGGTCCACCTCCAGCACCGGCGCTTGGGGGTGACGCTCGGGAAGCTCGTGGATGACCTCGAGGATGGCGTCGCTGGCTCGAACCGGCAGACAGTCCAGGTCCCGGGCTCGCCGAAAGTCCTCCCAGGCATACCCGTCGCTCCCCAGCAGGTGCCAGCCCACCAGCCAGCGCAGACCTGCATGGCGCGGGTGATGCGCGGCCAGGTTCGTGACCTCGCCGAGATCGAGGACGCCCTCCAGATCGACACCAGCCAACCACAGCAGCTCCGCCGCTCGCTGGGCGCCCTCGGGCTCCCCCTCGATGGGCTCCGAGCAAAGGGGCGCCAGCTCCCGGAGGTTGGCCTGGGGGGCGTAGACCAGCAAGGGTACGCCCCCGGCCCCACGAACCAGGGCGTCCAGGGTGGTCGCGAAGCGCTGGACGACCCGGGTCGCCTCCTCGCTGTGCGCCAGGATCCGGTCCTCCGCCCGAACCCCCACCCGCTCGGACATGGACGCGGGCACCGGCCGCGCCTCCCGCAGCCCATGCAGGGCGCGGACCATCCGCAGCCGGCGCAGCCAGCCCGCACGCCGCACCCCGTAGTGCTCGTTGTGGCCCGCGTACACCACCAGCAGGTCGGGCTCGAAGCGGTGCAGCTCCGGGAGCACGTCCAGGTAGATGTCGGCGCTCACGGCCCGCAAGGCAAGGTTGATGACCTCGACCCGCTGCTGATCCTGGGCCGCACCCAGGATGTGCTCGAGCTGCGAGGGCCAGGTGGCGTTGTCGTCCAGGGGGGTGCCGTAGGCCGCTGACTCGCCGAGCACGAACACCCGGTACACATCCTCCGGCTTGTCGACCTCGAAGCGCTCCCAGCGCGGCCGCCGTACCGCGTCCTCCCACTCCGCGCCGTGGAACCAGTTGTCACCCACCCGGGGATTGGTGACCATCCAGGCCCCCCCGTCGAGGTCCTCCGCAGGCAGGAAGAAGGGCTCGGGGGCGGCCACGCCGAGGGTCCGCAGGACCAGCTCGACCGCCAGCAGCAGCGCCGCCGCCACGACCAGCCCGGCTGCCGCCTTGCGCGCGAGCTTCATTCGGTGCCCTGGTCCGACTTGCGCAACACCAGCAGGTAGCGCTGGGGCACCGGCTGCTCGGCGTGGACCAGCTCGAGGCCGTGGGCCAGCAGCTGGGCCTCGATGAGGGGCCTCGAGACGGAGATGCCGCGGTAGGGCACCACGCCGGCGGGCACCACCGGCTCGTTCTCGCTGACCACCACCAGGCCGTCGCCGTCCAGGGCGGTCAGCATGGCGTCGAGCCAGGCCGATCGCTCCTCGGCCCGCAGCGCGATGTAGATGGCTTGGTAGGTCGAGCACAGGAAGACGCGGTCCAGGGAACCAGCGGGCAGATCGGGAAAGGCCCCACTGGAGGGCACCAACCGCAGGTTGCGCAGCGCCTCGTGGTCGCTCACCGCGCGCATGGTGGCGAGGTGGCGATCGTTGGTCTCCACCGCCCAGACCAAGCCCTCGGGGCCCACCTGCTCCGCGAAGCGGTAGCTGAAGTAGCCCCCACCCGCGCCGACGTCGGCCACCTGCATACCCGGCTGGAGGTCGAGCAGCTCGAGCACGCGATCCGTGCGCTCCCAGGTCGCCCGGTAGGGGCTGTTGAAGCGTACGATCTCGTCGACGTGACGCAGCTCGGCGGCCTCGGCTCGGGCCAGGCCGTACTTGCCCTCGAGGTACCAGCGCAGCTGCCGCCAGTCGTCTTCCCCGAACATCCACACGAAGCGGCGCCCGTCGGGGTCCTCGAGCATGCCCTGGCGCTCGGCATCGCCGGCCAGCTCGTACTCGCAGAACCACTGCAGGGTGGGGTACTCCCCGCCGAAGTTCTCCACCGCGTGCAGCCGCCGATAGCTGTCGAGGGCCCGCTCGAGGGAGCCCCGATCCCCGCTGTCCAGGTAGTGGATGAGCAGCCGGGCAGCAGCGGTGCCCTCGGCGCTGCGGTTGATGAGGCTGTCGTATGGGAACCACACCAGGGAGTCCGCCGGGTTGCCCTGGGCCAGCGCGCGGGCCGCCGGGCTCGAGCCCTCGGGCACCACGGGCTCATAGCTGGGCGTCGGCGCCTCGGGCCCGCTCTCAACCGGGCCGAGGGCGACACCCAGTGCCGCCCCCACAGCCAGCAGGGCCGCACCACCGACCACCATGGTCACGACGCGCAGCGAGCTCACCCAGGCCTCCGTAGTCCGGGGATCAGGGCGAGCGTATCACCTGCGGGGCTCCGCCAAGGGCGGCTAGTCGCAGTTGGCGTAGGCCGAGTAGGTGATGCGCACGGTGTCGCCACCCTCTGGGATGGCGGTGGAGAAGTTGACCGAGTTGGCTTCGGGATCGAAGTACCAGCTCGAGGTGTCCTCGGTGCCGTTGACTCGCACCACGATGGTGTCGGGATCCGGGGTGTGGGACAGCTCGTACTCGGACAGCTGCACCGAGGCATCGGCCAGGGTCTCGACCATGTTGGACCAGTTCGAGCAGATGGAGAGGAACTCACCACCGGTCGCCTGGACGGCTTCGTAGTAGCCGGTGCCCGCCGCCGCCGAGCCGCAGCCGCTGGGATAATCGCCGGCGATGGCGGAGATCTTCACGTTGGCGGTGCTGCCCTTCTTGGACTGGATCTGGCTGACGTAGGTGGACCAGGAGCTGTAGGACTGCTCGGGCTCGTCGCTGACCAGGATGATGTGCAGCAGCGCGTCGGAGCGCATGAAGTTCTGGTTGCACTCGCCGCTGTCGGTCTTCTCGATGGCGTTGGCCGCCACCGTGAGCAGCGACTCGGTGTACATGCCGCCACCTGACTGCACGGCGTTCTGGAAGGCGTTGGAGTAGCCCGGCGAGCTGATGGTCATGTAGCCGCCGTGGTCGTTGCAGCCATCGTCGTCGTTGGCCACCAGCAAGTGCCAGTCGGTGGTGTAGTTGGACAGCTGGGAGATGAAGGTGGAGAAGTTGGTGGCCAGGCTGCGGGCGTCGTCGCTCATGGAGCCGGACTGGTCGACCGAGAAGAACAGGTCGACGGGCGGGTCGTAGGGGATCTCCCAGGTGTCGGTGTAGTCGCCGGCGTAGATGCCGCGGCCTTCCACGTTGCCGCGGTCGGTGCCGCCGGGGGCGTCGTGGGTGACCTGGATGATGGAGGCGGAGTCGCTCTCGTCTTCGGGCAGGAAGTCGAGGCTGACCGTGGTCCACTCGGAGGGGGCCAGGGTGAGGGGCAGGGTGGGCGAGGAGGTGATGCTGAACGACCCGGCACCACCGGTCAGCTCGATGGTGTCGATGGTGAGGTCGTCGTAGCCCACGTTGATCAGATCGACATCGCCCGAGTGGCTGCAGCCGATGTACGCGTCGCCAAAGTCGTAGGGATTCGGGTCGATCTCGAGGTCGGGGATCAGGCCTTCGCCGTAGAGGTCCACGGCGATGGTCTCGGTGTCCTCGTCGTTGGAGGTGATGATGGCCTGCGCGTGCTGCTCGTTGGCGCCCACCGGGGTGAAGGCCACCTCGATCTCGGCGCTGGCGGTGGCCGGCAGCGTGAACTCGAGGTCCTCGACCGGGGTGAGGATGGCGAAGCTGGTGGAGGTGCCCGCGATCTCGATGCTCGAGACCTCCAGCGTGCCCTCGCCCACGTTGGTGACCGTGAAGATGTCGGCCACGGTCTCGTCGCGACCCAGGGAGCCGAAGTCGATAACCTCGGGTGCGACCTCGATCTGCGGCCCATACCCCCCGTTGGCGCCGTTGTTGTCGTGGAAGCCATGGTCGCTCTGGCAACCGATGGCGAACAAAGAGAACGTGACGAACCCGACGAGCTTGTACATGCGAGGACTCCGAAGAGGGGTACCCTGAGCGCAGTGACCGTACCACGGCCTACCGCAGACCACCATCGCTACGACTTAGAGCAAGATTCGTGCCAAAAAAAGCCTTGACATGGCCATAGATGTGCACGGAACCAAGCCCGGATCCGGGGTCCCCTGGTCGCCCCCTGCGACCTGTGGGTCCCGGTTCGAGGACCCCACTGTCCCAGGTGGGGTGTCGACACCCCAACGGCCCTCGCCGCTGCCCAGGGTGATGTGGGGCACGAACTGGCGACGAAGTAGGAGACGACCGGGTGGTAGGCCTGGGAGCTGGTGCGCATGCGCCGCGGTCAGCCGGGGCGTTGGAGCCCATTGATCACGCCGTGACGCTCCCAGAGATGGTCGACGAAGTCGCAGACCGGATCCCGGTCGGGGGCGGCGCTGGCGAAGATCTTGCCACCCTCGTAGACAGCGGCCCGGCTATGGACCCGGGAGCGCAGCCAGTCGAGCAGGGCCGAGAACTCCCCGGCGGCCACATCGGTCCACAGGCCGGGCAGCTCGGTCTCGAGGGCCCGGGCCAGGCTGGCGGCGTACAGGGTGCCCAGGGTGTAGGTGGGGAAGTAGCCGAACAGGCCCTCGGCCCAGTGCACGTCCTGCAGCACTCCCTGGACCGGAGAGGAGGGCTCGAGGCCCAGCAGCTCGCGGTAGCCGGCGTTCCACGCATCCTCGAGCTGATCGGTGTGGATGCTGCCGTCGAGCAGGCCCACCTCGAGGCGAAAGCGCACCAGGATGTGCAGGTTGTAGGTGACCTCGTCGGCGTCGACGCGGATCAGCCCCGGGCGGACACGGTTGGAGGCCCGGTACAGAGCCTGTGCATCGCCACCGAAGCCGGAGTGGTGGGCGCGGAGCAGCCCCTCGAGCCACTGACAGAACGGCTGCGAGCGGCCGATCATGTTCTCCCAGAAGCGACTCTGGGATTCGTGGAGGCCCGTGGAGAGCAGCCGGCCGGTGCCCGTGCCGTGCAGCGCGCTGGGAACGCCTTGCTC
>CAZHIK010000362.1:0-8545 GCA_964532635.1 uncultured Enterobacterales bacterium | reverse complement strand
GCCGCCGCCACGGTAGCCGCCGCCACCGCCACCGCCACCGCCGCCGCGATAGCCGCCGCCACCTCCGCGACCGCCCTGGCGCTCGCGCGCTTCGTCGATGCGGATGGTGCGACCATCGAGCTCGGTGCCGTTGAGGGCGTCGAGTGCCGCCTTGGCGGCTTCTTCGGTGGTGAAGGTGACGAAGCCGAAGCCGCGGGAGCGGCCGGTGTCGCGATCGGTGATGACGCGAGCGTCGGTGACTTCACCGTGGGCCTCGAAGGCCTGCCTCAGGCTCGTGTCATCCGTGGCCCAGGCAAGGCCGCCTACGAACAGTCTCTTGGACATTCCAGTCTTCTCTCTTCTGCGCGCACCGTGGGTGCGCTCGGTTCCGATGGCAGCGTGGCGGCCCGCCGAGCGGGGCTCCACCTGCTGGACTCAGCTACCGCGGCACCGGGGGGGGCGCCAATGAAGCGCGATACCGCCATCGAATCGTCGCGGATGCCGCGGGTAGCCGACCCCTCCCGGCCCCAATACTCTCCGCGGATGCGAAGGCTCCTTCCCTTGGCCATCGGCTGCCTGCTGCTCACCCTCGTGGGCGCCGGCCTGTACCGCATCGGCTGGCTGCCCGCGGCTGGGCTCGGCTTCCTGCTGGGCGCAGCAGGGCTGCTGGCCCTGCTGGGCATGGTGGCCGCCTCGGCCTGGCCTCACCTCGAGATCTGGGCGCCGGCGATCTGTCGGGGGCCCGCGGGGCGGGCCCGGGTGGCTCTGACCTTCGACGATGGGCCCGATCCCGAGTCCACACCGGAGCTGCTGGCGGCCCTCGAGGCAGCGGGTGCCCGGGCGACCTTCTTCGTGCTGATGGATCGCGCTGAGAGGCATCCCGAGCTGTTGCGCGCCATCGCTGCGCGCCACGAGGTGGCCCTGCACGGCCCCAGCCACGACACCGCTCTGGTCTTCGCCAGCCCCAATGTGGGCTCGCGCCTGCTGGCTGAAGCCCAGGAGAGCCTGGGTGAGCTCTGTGGTCAGCGGCCGCGCTGGTATCGCCCGCCCTTCGGTGTCACCAGCCCGCGGCTCGGGGCCGCCCTGGGCGTCACGAACATGCGGCTGGTGTGGTGCTCGCTGCGCACCCGCGATGGCGTGGGGGACGACCGCGAGGCCCTCCGGCGGGCCTGCGCGGCGGCGGTGCCCGGCGACATCGTGTTGCTGCACGAGGGCCCCCGGGCGGCCCGACGGGCGCTCCCCGTTATCTTGCAGGATCTGCGCGCTCGGGGTCTCGAGCCCGTCACCGTGAGCGCGCTGCTGGAGGACGAGGCGTGAGGCTGGTCATCACAGGTGTGGGTGTCGTCAGCGCGGCCGGGCGAGGGGTCGGGCCCCTGGCGGAGCTGCTCGCTGAGGGGGGCGACGCGTTCCGCGGCGAACCGCCCTACGCTTCCGAGGGCCTCAGCCGACCGCGCTGCGCCATCGCCGAGGGGGTACCGCGGGACCGGCCCGCCGAGCGGCTGCTGGACGCCGCGGCGATCCAGGCTCTGACCATGGCCGGCCTGCCCGAACCCCCTGCCGGGGCCGGGCTCGCCATCGGCACCTCCAGCGGCAACATCAGCGGCCCCTGGGAGCGCTGGCATCGCGCCCATCTGGCAGAGGAGCCGGGCTCCGAGGCGGGCTGTGGCAGGGACGCGCCCACCCTGGTCCTGGCCCAGCGCCTGGGGATCGAGGGCCCCTGCGCCACCGTGAGCGTGGCCTGCGCCTCGGGCACGGCGGCCTTCGCCCTGGCAGCAGGCTGGCTCGAGGACGGGCTGGCTCCGCTGGTCCTGGTGGGTGGTGTCGACGCCCTGTCTCTGTACATCCACGCCGGCTTCAACGGCCTGGGAGCCCTGTCCCTCGACGGCGCCCGCCCCTTCCACCCTCAGCGTGACGGGCTCACCCTGGGAGAGGGAGCCGCGGTGCTGGTGCTCGAGCCCGCCGACGCTGCATTGGCCCGAGGTGCCGAACCCCTGGCACAGCTGCTGGGGACCGGCCTGGCCGCCGACGCCACCCACGTCTCGGCCCCACACCGGGAGGGCCGGGGTGCAGCCTCGGCCATGCTCGCCGCCCTGGACGAGGCGGCCGTGGAGCCAGGAGCGGTCGACATGGTCTCGCTCCACGGCACGGGCACGGTGTTCAATGACGCCATGGAGGCCCGAGCCATGCGCCGGATCTTCGGGGATAGGGCCGTGCCCTTCCACGGGATCAAGCACGCCATCGGCCACACCCTGGGCGCGGCGGGCGCTGTGGAGGCCGCGGTGATCATCGACGCCCTGCAGCGGGGCGAGCAGCCGCCGCCGCCGCGGGTGGTGGCTCCGGATCTGCCCTTCGTGCCGCCGCCCGCCGAGCCGCCCGCCCCTTCGGTGGCCCTGTCCACCTCCTCGGCCTTCGGGGGCAGCAACGCCTCGGTCCTGCTAGGCCGCCCCGAGCTGCCCCCGCCCCCTGCGCGTCCGGACCGCGTCGTCCGGGAGCTGGGGAGCGCCTCACTCGAGCTGCCCCCGGGCAAGGTGGCCTGGGCCGAGCTGTGGCCCGACGCCCCCGAGCGCTTCCGGCGCCTGAACCGCTACGTGCGCACCGGCCTGGTGGCGCTGCAGCGACTCTTCGCGCAGCTGTCCGAGCCCCCGGACTCCGACACCGGCCTGGTGCTGGCCTCGCCGGCCAATTGTCGTGGCGTCGATCTTCGCTACCACCGCCGGCTGGTGCAGCGGGGTGCGGCCCAGGCGTCCCGTCTCGACTTCGTCTACACCGTGCCCGGTGCCCCGGCGGCCGAGGCCGCCATCCTCTGGGACCTGCGGGGCCCGCCCCTGGTGCTGGTGGGGCCGATGGAGTCCGCGCGGGTCGAGGCCGAGCGGCTCATCCGGCGTGGGCGCGCCACCCGCTTGGTGGCCCTGGGCCTGGATGCTCCGGCCCAGGACATGCCGGCCGTGGCTTCGGCCTGCTTGCTCGAGGTGGCTCGATGACTCGTCGCCGTCGCGATCGGGACCTCGGCCCCTACCTCGAGCACCGCGCCTACTTGCGGGTGCGCTTTCAGGACGTGGACTCGATCCACGTGGTCTGGCACGGCCACTACCTCAGCTACTTCGAGCACGGCCGCGAGGCCTTCGGTGAGGAGTACGGCCTGGGCTATCCCGATCTGAAGGCGGCGATGCTGGTGGCGCCGGTGGTGCACGTCAGCTGCGACTACCTGCAGCCCGCCCGCTTCGGGGACGAACTCACCATCATCACCCGCTTGCACGCCACGGACGCGGCGGTGATCGAGTTGAGCTACGAGGTCCGCCGCGCCTCGGACGAGTCCCTGTTGGCCAAGGGGCGCACCCGCCAGGTCTTCACCGACATCCAGGGCAACCTGATCCTCAACCAGCCGGAGCTGATGCGGAGCTTCTACGCGCAGTGGCAGGATCAGCTGGTCACGGGATCTTCCTGAGCACCGCGGCGAAGTCCTGGGGGTCTTCGCGGGCCGGTGGGTCATCCGCCGCGGGGCCCGAGAGCCACGAGAGCTCGAGGGGATCGTAGGCGATCAGCTCCAGGCCGTGGTTCGCTGGATCATCCATCACCGAGCGCGTCTCTTCGTGCACCAGGCTGTCCTCGATCACCAGCAGCCCCCCTGGCTTCAGGGTCTCGACGTAGCCCGCGAGGAAGCCGGCGGTCTCCTCGGGAGGGGGGTGGTGCAGGGTGCCCTGCATGAACAGGGCGTCGAGGCTCTCGGGCTTCAGGCCGGTCTGCTCGGAGCCGGCCTCGACGATCTCGATGTTGCCCATGTTCCGCTGCTCGGCGTAGGCGCGGACGAAGCGCAGCACCTCGCTGTCGATGTCCACGGCGTAGACCTTGCCGCCGGTGCCCAGCTTCCTGGACAGGCGAAAGCTCAGGAAGCCCAGCCCGGCACCGACGTCGGCCACCTGAGCGTCCGGTGGCAGGGCCTCGATCTGGGTCTGGAACAAGGCCGGAAGCCAGCGCTCGGGATCCAGCACCGAGGACAGGAGCTGACGGGTGGTCTGCGAAGTGTCGTACAGGGGTGTGGCGAATTCCTGGGGCGGGCCCTCGGCGGCCGGGTTGGGGTCGGAGCCGGGCTCGAGGGGGTAGGCACAGCGGAAGCCCACGAAGGGGGAGCGCCAGGCCGGGTCCAGGGCGGTGCGGTAGGTGGTGGTGCTGTAGCGCAGCAGCCGGGGCCAGCCGCCGCCGCGGACCACCCGCAGTTCGTCGGCCTGCCACTCGGGCTCGGTCTGGCCCGGGTTGCGCACGGCCGTCGCGCTCCAGTGGAAGATGTTGCCCGCCATGTCCTCGACCCCGAAGGGGCTGGCGCCGTCGGGGTGGGCGCCTACCGGGCTGCCCCCGGTGGTCTGGAGCTCCATGTGGGCCAGGGTGCGCTGCTCGCCCCAGGGGTAGGCGCGCTTGTCGGTGCCGCGGGCGGCGGCCTCCCACTCGTCGCTGGTGGGTAGCCGGCCTCCCTGGGCGTGGCGGCAGTAGGCGTCGGCTTCGTCCCAGCTGATGTCGTTGGCGGGAAGGTCATCGCCTCGTTCGCGGGCGGCGATGGCGTCGCGGCGGGACAGCACCTCAGCGGAGGCCTCGCTGGCGGCGAAGCGGCGCAGTTGGGCCTCGGTGACGGGAAGGCGGTCGATGTGGAAGGCCGCCAGTTCGATCTCGCGGGCACTGGGGCCCTCGCCCAGAGGATAGCGACCCGCGGGGATGACGACGGTGCCTTCGGGGCCCACGGGAGGCTGCGTGCAGGCGACCAGCAGGACCGGGAGCAGGGTGGCGCGGGTCATGATGCGGAACTCACAGCGTCGGTGCATTCTATGCTCAGAATGTCCCAGAAGACGTTGACATGGTCACCGTGCTGCCGGCTGCCGTGGAGGGTGACCTGGATGGTGGTGGCGTCCAGCGCGACATCCTCGGAGATCTCGAAGCTCCGCCACTCGAGGCTGGCGGTGGACAGCTCGGTGGTGCTGGACTCGGCGATGATGGTGCCCTCGGCGTCCAGGAAAGCGAGGGTGGCCGTGCCGTGGTCGGGAGGCTCGCCCAGCCCTTCGGTCTGGACCTGGCCCGACAGGGTGCAGCGACGGGCCATTGGCGCCGGGCTGCAGCTGTGGACCAGGGTGGCGCTTCCGGTGGCGTCGTTCGCCATGGAGAAGAACCAGGAACCCTCGGCGGGGAGCACGGTCCCGTCGCTCTGGTCCTGCACCCGGACGGCCTCGACCAGGCCACCTTCTCCCACCGTCCAGTTGCTGGTGTCGCCGGCCTCGGCGTCACCATTGTCCAGCAGAGCGCAGGGTCCGTCGCCGGTGTCGGTGATGGTGGTCGGGAAGCAGGCCGTATGGAGGGAGAGGGCCAGGAGCGAGAGGCGCATGGCGATGGTGATCTTCGCGGTTGGGGGTTGGGAGGAGCTTATTGTGTTCGGCCCTTGGGGGGGCGGGAGGTGAATCCGTGGGTTCTTTCGTGTTCGTGTGCCTGGTGACCTCGACCGTGTCGTCGTGCTGACGGTGGTGGAGGGTAGTGGGAGGCGGTGTCGGTGGTCGCTTGCATCGGTCGAAGCGGTCCGCGGTGGGAGAGGCTTCATGGGCCCTCCGTTCCCGAGCCGATTAGTCAGGCTCCCTTCCGAGAGGAGTGCTTCACCCCATGCTCGAACTCAACGGCAAAGACCTCGACATCGACAAGCTGTGGGCCGCTGCCAACGGCGAGGACTGCCAGCTGGCCTCGTCTGCGCGTCCTGCAATGGACAAGTGCCGGGCCTACGTGGACCGCCTGGCGGGCGAGCCCCGGGCCATCTACGGCATCAACACCGGGTTTGGGCCCCTGAGCGCCCACCGGGTGTCCCAGGCTGACCTCGAGCAGCACCAGGTCAACCTGCTGCACCACCTCTCCTCGGGCCAGGGCGAGCTGTTCTCGCCGGTGGAGACCCGGGCGATCGTGGTGGCCCGCTGCAACTCCTTGTCCCGCGGCCACTCGGGCATCCGGCCCGCGGTCATCGAGCTGGCGTTGAAGGCCATGAACGCGGGCCTGCTGCCGGAGATTCCCCAGGAGGGTTCGGTGGGCGCCAGCGGTGACCTGGTGCCCCTGGCACACATGGCGCGCTCTCTGGTGGGGTTTGGCTTTGTGCGCCATGCGGACGGTCGGCGGCTGTCGGCCGACGAGGCACTGCGCGAGGTGGGCCTCGAGCCCGCCGTGCTGCAGGCCAAGGAAGGCCTGGCGTTGGTCAACGGCACCTCGGTGATGAGCGGCACCACCGGCCTGAGCGTCGCGGAGGCCAAGCAGCTGCTGGGCTGGGCCGAGCTGCTGTCGGCATGCTTGTTCCAGGTCCACAGCGGCGCCCCCGAGGTGCTGTGCGGCTACACCCACCGCGCCCGCAACCACAAGGGCCAGCGCCAGGTGGCGCACCGCATCGCCACCCACCTGCGGACCCACCCGGCCTACGACGCACTCATCGAGCAGCACGCCTGGGGCACCGACGCCAAGCCGGTGGAAGCGGGCCAGGAGATCCAGGATCCCTACAGCCTGCGCTGCGTGCCCCAGGTGCTGGGGGCCTTCCAGGACGCCCTGTGGCACATCGAGCGGGTGGTGGTCAACGAGCTCAACGCCACCACCGACAACCCGCTGATCTTCCCCGACTACGAGATGGTCATCCACGCGGGGCACTTCTACGGCCAGCACGTCAGCATGGTGTCCGACTACCTGCGGCTGGGGCTGGTGAAGATGGCGCTGCTGCTGGACCGCCAGCTCGAGCAATTGGTCAACTGGCGCTACGGTCGGGGGCTGCCGCCGATGCTCAGCGGTGGCGCACCGGGCCTGAACTCGGGCTTCATGGGCTGCCAGCTGCTGGCCACCTCCCTGGCGGCCGAGGCGCGTATGCTCGCCACCCCGGCCAGCGTGCAGACCATCCCCACCAACGCCAACAACCAGGACGTGGTGAGCATGGGCACCCACGCCGCCCGCTGGACCCGCCGTGTGCTGCCCCTGGTGTGGAAGCTCTCCGCCATCCAGGCCATGGCCCTGTGCCAGGCCGCCGACCTGCGGGACGACACGGACCGGGTGTTGGGCACCGACTTCCGTGTGCTCTACGACAGCGTGCGGGCCGTCTCGCCCTACGTCGCCGACGATCGCCCCTTGTTCGAGGACATCGAGCGGGTGGTGGGTGTGCTGCGGGATTCCACGCTGCAGCAGCGCCTGCTGCCCCAGCGGTGGACGGGCTGATGCGCATCCCACGGGTGGACGAGGCGGCGCTGGACGCCGGCGCGATCCAGCAGCTGCTGGACGTCGGCGTGGCCCGCTCGGTGGACTGGGCCCTCGAGCACTCGCCCTGGAATGGGGCGCGCCTTCGGGCCGCCGGGGTGGTCTCAGGCTCGGTGCGGGGGACCGCGGATCTGCGGTCGCTCCCCACGACCACCAAGCAGGATCTGGCCGACGCCGGCCGGTCGCTGTGGGCCGCGCCGATGGACCGGATCGTGGACATCTCGACCACCAGCGGCACGTCGGGCGAGCCCACGCTGTGCCCCATGACCGAGCCCGACCTGCGGCGCTTGGCCGAGAACGAGCGGCTCAGCTTCACCTGCGTCGGGCTGACCCCCGCCGACACCGCTCTGGTGGCCGTGACCATCGATCGCTGCTTCATGGCTGGGCTGGCCTACTTTCTGGGCCTGCGCGCCCTGGGCTCCTCGGCGGCCCGGGTGGGCAGTGCGTCGCCAGCCTTGTTGGTGGCCATGGCCCAGCGCCTGGCACCATCCACCATCGTGGCCGTGCCGAGCTTCCTCGAGCGGGTGGCCGACTGGGCTCGCGGCGAGGGGATCGACGTGGCCGCACTCGGCGTCTCCCACCTGATCTGCATCGGCGAGCCGGTGCGCGACGCCACCTTGGCGCTCACCCCCATGGCCGCCCGGATCTCCCGGGAATGGGGCGCCACCCTCTACGGCAGCTTCGGCATGTCCGAGCTGGCCGCCTCCACTTGCGAGTGCGCTGCCGGCGCCGGCGGGCACCTTCACCCTTCGCTGCTGCACCTGGAGATCCTGGACGATCAGGACCGCCCCGTGGCGCCGGGCGAGCTGGGGGAGGTGGTGGCCACGCCCATCGGGGTGGAGGCCCTGCCGCTGTTGCGCTACCGCACCGGCGACGTCGCCGCCCTGTTCACGGAGCCCTGCAGCTGCGGCCTGCGCACCCCCCGGCTGGGCCCCATCGTGGGTCGCAAGCACCAGCTGCTCAAGCTCAAGGGCACCAACGTCTACCCGGCCGCGGTGCAGCGGGTGCTGGACCTCGAACCCGCCCTGCACGGCTACGTGCTGGTGGCCCGGAGCGACGGCGCCCTGTGCGACCGCCTCGAGATCCGGCTGGCCCTGCGCGACGAGGCGGTGGCCGACACGCTGCTGCCCCGGCTGCGCGCCCGGCTGCAGGGCGCGCTCAAGGTCACCCCGGCCCTGACCGTGGCGACCATCCCGGAGATCGAAGCCCTGCAGCAGGGCGGCGTGGGCCGCAAGAAGCGGGTGTTCATCGACGAGCGCCGGGCGGCTCACAGCGCCACCACCACGCGCCCCGGATAGCGCCACACCAGCGCATCACCCGC
>CAZHIK010000361.1:0-8552 GCA_964532635.1 uncultured Enterobacterales bacterium | reverse complement strand
GTCGGCCGTTTCCCCGAGGTCGAAGTTCAGGCCCTGGTGGGTCATGGCGGCCGTCCCCGATGTAGATGCGGGCCCGGCCGTTGTACTTGGCGAACTCGATGTCGGGGTTCAGGTCGATGGCCTTCTGGAAGCTCTGGCGGGCCAGCTCCTTGCGACCCTGGGCCAGGTAGACCATGCCCAGGCCTTCGTGGGGGCAGGTGTAGCGGCCGTCTGAGTGCTCGAGTGCGCGCTCGAAGAGCTTCTCGGCGGACCCGATGTCGTCCTGGTGGAAGCGGATCAAGCCCAGCTCGGCCAGGGCATAGGGGTTCTTCGGGTAGCGCTCGAGGGTCTGCTCGAAGAGCGCCTCGGCTTCGGATGAGCGCGCCAGCCCCACCAGGGCGTTGCCCTTGCCCACCAGGGCCATCAGGTGGGTGGGGTTCTGTGCCAGGATGCGCTCATACCAGGTCAAGGCTTCGGTGTGACGGCCGTGGTTGCTGTCGATCCAGGCGCGCCCCAGGCAGGCCATCTGGTAGCTGGCTTCGAGGTACAGCCGCTTGGGGTCCGAAAACGTGGCTCCGGGGGACACCACCGCCTGGTGCTCGTCGAGGGCAGCCGAGGCCTGACCGTAGGCGTTGTCGAGCTGCTTGCGAGCTTCGGTGTAGTCCTGTTCCGCGATGGCCAGGTGGCCCAGACCGGCCCGGGTGCCGAGGGCCCCGAGGGCACCGGAGGGAGCCTCGGCGGCCTGGCGGAACAGCTGCTCGGCGTGGGTGTAGTCCCGTTGCAAAAGCAGGGCGTAGCCTCGGATCACCTGGAGCTGAGCCGCCTCGAGGGGGGGCGCGCCGCTGTGGCCTGGGGCCTGGAGAAGGGCCTCGGCGCGGTCGAGGTAGGTGGCGACCGTGACCCCGTCGGCCGCGGACAGCGCCTGGATGGCCACGTCCAGCTGTGCCCGGGCGCTGTGAGCCTCGGTCTGGGCTGCCTTGATCTGGTAGGCCAGGGCCTCGGAGGGCTGGTCGGTGGCGGCGTAGAGTGCGCCCAGGGCCTGGTAGGGGCAGGCCCAGCCCAGCTGATGCTCTCGCTCGAAGGCGTCCAGATCGGCGGCGCTCCGCTCGAGGATCGTTCGGGACTCCTCGTAGCGCTGCTGGCTGAGGTAGAGCCGCCCGAGCTTGTCCCCAGCCTGGCGGCGGGTCCACTCGGCGCTGGCACCCGGCTGGCCCTCCGCCTGGGCGAGGACCTGCAGCAGCAGGGCCTCGGCCTGGTCGGGGTGGCCATCGTTCCACAGCTGCTGGGCCCGGTCGATCTCGGCCTGGGCCGGTGCCTCCAGTGCTGCGCCACCGCTGGGGACTTCCGTGGGGGTCCTGGCCGCTGGCGGTTCCCCCGGGAAGGGGGCGACCGGCTCCGAACCACACGCTGTCAGCAGCAGGGCGAAGAGCGGCACCGATGGGCACGGGCGGCGCATATGGAACCTATAAGGCGGGACCCGGCCCTGGGCAGGAGGGGTGGAAGGGCAGATCCGGGTTCCAGCCGATGTTCACGATCGGCTGCATCCGCTCGAAGAGGTAGCGGGTGACCTCGCAGAACTCCTCGTTGACCCCATAGAAGTCCCGGCTGCGCATCATGCCCGCGCCGATGCAGCCACCGGCGCAGTGCTGGGCAGCGGGGCAGTCCTGGCAGGCGGGGATGTTGTGCACCGTGCGCGAGCGCAGCTTGTCGATCTTGTCCTGGTCGTAGTGGATGACGCCCGCCTCGGGATCCCAGCGCCCGTAGAGCACCTCGGGGAACATGGAGGGGAAGAAGCCCTGGCGGTTGTTGGCCATGTCGCAGCAGGAGACCCAGCCGTCGGGGGTGAGATGGGGGGCTGGCAGCAGCGAGCGGCAGTTGATCTCCACCTGCTCGTCGAAGTTGATCATGAAGATGGTGCCGTAGAAGATGCCCAGCTCACGCGCGTAGTCGTGGGCCTCGAGGTACTTGTCGGCGAAGTCGATGAAGTCGGGCACCCCGGGCTTCCTCACGAACAGGGCCAGCCACGGGTAGGCGTACAGGGTCCGGATGCCGTGGCTGTGAGCGTAGTCGATCAGCTCTTTCTGGCGGTCGATGCTGTGGTTGGAGACCGTGGGACGGATGCCGATGGTGGTCCTGGGCGAGGCTTTGATCAGGCGGATGTTGCGGTCGATGGTGGCGAAGCTGGACTGACCGCTGTGCAGGGGGCGGTGCAGGTCCTGGATCTCCTCGGTGCCGTCCAGTGAGATCCACAGCAGATCCACCTTGTCGGCGATCCAGTGGGCCACATCGTCGCCGAACACGCCGTTGGTCTGCAGCTCCACGAACAGGTCGTCGCCGGCCCGAGCTTCGGCGTGCTGCACGATGCCCTTCATGGTCTCGAACTCCAGCGTGGCCTCGCCGTTGGAGAACAGGCGCAGGGCGCGGGAGTCGGTGTCGCGGAAGAAGTCGTCGATGCCTCGCCTGGCGAAGTCCAGATCGAGCACCTCGGGATGGTCACTGATCTTGCGTGCCCGCACCGTGCAGTAGATGCACTGCATGTTGCAGACCTCGTTGATGAAGAAGGTGATGCAGTGCTTGCGGTAGTGACCCATGGCCGGAGCTCCTGGAGGGGCGGCGCAGCTGCGCGCCTGCACACGAGTACCGGGCGGCTCGGAGGTCGTCAACGGGAGCTGGGGGGGGACAGGCGGCGAGCCCGTGGTCGCGCTTGATAGAGGAGTACATGACCGGACTCCTCACCCCGATCCTGATGGCTCTGTTCAGCGCCCCGGCGGCCGTGGCGCGAGGCGACTCCGCGCGCTTCGAGCACGAGCTGACCTTGTGGGCCATCCCCGCGCCGCGGCCCCTGGGCCTGACCTGGAGCCGTCCCGGTCGCCTGGTCCGCCGTACCATCTTCAACGAGGCTCTGGATCTGAACCGGGGCATCGGCCACGCCGGGATCACCCTCCAATGTGGAGCCACCGACGAGCGACCCGCGGCCCACTGGCAGGGCTCGGTGCGCTCCACGGGGGACGACTTCCGCCGGCTGGTCTTCGAGGACAAGGCGGGGATGGGCATCCTGTTCGCCGCAGTGCCCGGGCGCCTCGATCGCGAGGATGAGCTGCAGGAAACCCTGGAGCTGCGCGCCCGGCGCGGGCAGCTGGCCTGGATACGCACCGGGATACCCGGCGAGACCTGCCACGCCCTGCTGGACTACGTCCGAGGCTACGACGAGCGGGCGGTGGATGACCTGTACGGTTTCGTGCGGCCCCTGCACCAGGAGGGTGCGGGCTGTTCGGCGTTCTCCATGGCCTTTCTGTACCTGGCCGGGCTCGAGGAGCCGTGGATGCGGGAGGAGTGGATCTTCGACGTGCGCATCCCCACGGCACTGATCGGCGGCGAGCTGCATCCAGGGAACGAGGTCGGCCTGCTGCGTCTGCTGTCGATCACCCGCGGCTGGGCCGATCCGGGCGAGGCTCACATCAGACTGAATGGCTGGGATCCCACGTTCATGTTCCACTCCATCCAGGCCCGCGCTGAGGGCCACGCGGTGGAGGTGGAGCGTTGGCGCCGCGCAGTGGGACTGGTCGTCGATCGGCGGCACACACCCGCGAGACCCGCCTTGCTCGAGGGTCGCTACTTCACCGGCGAGCCCGCCTGGGACAGCGAGCAGCGCTTCCTGACTGCGGAGGAGTAGGGGGGGACAGTGATCGGCGGTGCTGCCTGGAGCCGCTCGTGGCCCGGCGGGCTCACTCGGAGGCGTTGTGTTCCGGTAGGTCCAGCTGCAGGTGCTCGGGCTCCCACGCGGGCACCTCGACCGCCAGACTTCGGGCCTTCTTGCGCTGGAGAAGGCCGACCACCAGGGTGACATCGGCAGCGAGCATCAGCGCGCCCGAGCCGATCCAGTACTTCACGACCGTGGACCTTGCGTCCTGACGGTGCGCGTCGAACTCGGCCGCGTCCTCCAGCTCATCGTGGGACACGGCCCTGTCGTAGTTCCACTCGGCTGCGCTGAGGACCGCCTGCTCCGAGCTGATACCGATGAGCATACCGACCGTGCCCACCCCCAGCGCTCCGCTGCCCGCTATGCTCCAGCGGCTGATCTTGCGAGCGCGATCGGAGTCGGCTGCGCGGCGTTGCAGCACCAGGTGGTGCTCCCATGCCTTGGTCAGCTCGGGCAGCCCGGGGGCCTCGCTCCAGTCGAACTGCAGCCGTGTGGTCTCGCTCCCAACCACCGTGAAGCTGCCGCCCGTGTCACCCAGCAGGGGGTGGTGCAGCGTCGTGCTGTACTCGCCGCGGCGCAGGTTCACGATGTGGACATCGGGCGCGATGGTCAGCCCCGTGGCTTCGTCCAGCTCGCCTTCTCCCCAGGGCAGGCTGGTCAGCCCCGTGGTGCCGCCTCGGACGGGGGTGTAGAAGAGCTGGCTGCCTTCCGGGAGGCCTCGCATGGTCATGTGACCCAGGTGCTCGGGAGCGAGCAGCTCCTCCCAGACATCGCTGCCCACCCGCGTCGTCCACAGGCCTGTGTCCGCGGCCGCGTACACCACTCGACCTTGGTCGAGAACGGAGGCCAGCAGGCCGGAGAGGGTAGGGCGCAGCTCTTCGCGTGCGGCCCAGGAGGCCGCGTCGTGCGGTGTGTACCCCGGCAGCACCAGGACGGGATTCGTGGCGCTCTCGAGCTGTACGCGCAGGGTGAGGATGGGCTCGCCCGCGATCTGGACGATGTGCTCCCCCGGCACCAGCGCCACCTGCCCTCCATCGCCTCCCAGCGAGTGTCCGTCCACCGCGATGGAGCCCTGATGGAGGGGAGGGAGAACGGCCAAGGTCACGCGCTCGGCCTCATCGGACTCGGCTCGGGCCCGCTCGAAGATGCACTGGCTCTCTGGTGCGTACTGTGCGTTCCACTCGAGGTTGGGGTCGAAGCCCAGGGCCCGGTGGTAGTCGGACCAGGCGCTGGCCTTGTCCCCCATCTCGAACGCCAGGTAGCCGGACAGGAAGTAGAGTTGAGCCACGACATCGGCAGTGAGGGGCTCGCCGAGGCAGCCCAGGGCCTCCTTGGCGGCATCCAGCGAAGCTCGGGCCGTGCCGTACTCCATGTAGTCCACGGCCCCACGGGCTTGCTCGACGAACTTGGCGATCTCGGCCATGCTGTGTGCCTCACCGACACAGGCGGTGACTCGCCCTGCGCCCACCAGGCTGGGGGCCTGCCCGTGCATCAGCTCACCAACCGTCAGCGCCTCCAGTTCTTCGGCTGGAGTTCGAGTCTCGACCATCACCAGGCCCTTGGCAACGTTGGGATCGAGCCCATCGTAGAGCACAGGGGTGGCGGCCAAGGCGTGCCGCCCTCCGAGCAGCGCGAGGATCAGTGCGCTGGCCATGGTCGGCATCAGTCTGTCTCCTCCGGGTCGCGCGGCATGGCGAGCAGGGTGGTTCGGTGCTGGAAGCGTAGCGCCAAGGTGCCAAGAGGCTACCTCAGGCTTCGTTGGATGACGAGGCGGGGGCCCCGGGGGCTTGCCGACGTGGCCGCCCCTCATCCAGCAAGTCATCGAGGGGCTCGAGGGCTGGGGATTCGTGAGCCCGTAGCGGGCGCCAACGAGCTACACCGACCCCGATGTACCTCCTCTCGATCGCCCTCGTGCCCCTGGCTCTCACCGCGCCACCAGATCTCGCACGGCGCGCCGCGCCGCCCCGTGCGCGCCCACTGGTCCCGGCACAGCTGCGGGGCGTCAGCGGCTCCCTGTACCGCCAGCTGTTGCAGCCCGAGCGTCGCCGCTCCGAGCGACCTCGGCTGGTGTTGGAGCTGAGCCGCGCTGATGTGGCCCAGGCCCTGGCGGCACTGACCGACGTCACGGTGGAGCTGCAGGTCGATCGACTGGTCCAGGTGCGCGCCGGCTGGCATACCATAGAGGATCTGGCCCAGGTCCAGGGTGTCGAGCGCGTGCGTGAGCCCCGGCGCGCGGTGCCCAAGGAGGTCTTCAGCGAGGGGCTGGACGACCTGTTCGGCCCGGGCTGGTCCGACCTGGGGCTCACCGGGGCAGGGGTCAAGATCGCCGTGGTGGACGTGGGCTTCGAGGGCTTCGATGACCTGCTGGGGAGCGAGCTTCCCGATAGCGTCGAGACCCACCTGATCAGCGACTGGGCCGACAGCGATCATGGCACGGATGTGGCCCAGGTCATCCACGACATCGCGCCCGACGCCGAGCTGGTGCTCTACAGCTTCGACACCGACGTGGAGTTTCTCGCCGCGGCCGAACACATCGCCAGCAGCGACGCACACCTGGTCAACGCCTCGGTCGGCTTCGACAACGAGTGGCACGCCAACGGCACCAGCGCTTGGAGCCAGGCGGTGGACCTCGTCCATGCCTCCGGTATCGCCTGGATCAACGCTGCGGGCAACGAGGCCGACTGCTACTGGGTGGGCACTCTGACCGACGAGGACGACGACGGCTGGCTCGAGCTGGACGGTGACGAGTTGTTCGTGGTGGAGAGCGACTGGAGCGATGAGGCCGAGGTGGACGTCTCCTTCCGCTGGGACGATCACTTCGGGCGCTCCGGAAACGACCTCGACCTGTTCATCGACTGGATCGACTTCGAGGTCGGCGACGAGCCCTGCGACGCGAGCGAGGACACCCAGGACGGCGACGACGATCCCTACGAGCGTGCCTGGTGCGATCTGGGCAACGGTGAGGAGCTGGCCTACGCCAGTGTCTACGTCTACGACGGCGTTGGTGCGGGCAAGACCGGCTGGTTGTACTCCTACGAGTCGTTGCCCGAGGAGAACCGCACCTACCACCAGAGCCTCACCCTGCCCGCCGACGCCGTGGGAGGCATCGCGGTGGCGGCTGTGGACTGGGAGATCGACGAGCTGGTCCACTACTCCAGCCGGGGACCCACCGACGACGGCCGCGACAAGCCCGACGTCGCCGCGCCCACCTTTGTCTCCACCACCAACGGTCGGTTCACCGGCACCTCCGCGGCCGCGCCCCACGCCACCGGCGCCGCCGCGCTGGCGCTGGAGGCAACGCTGCTCTCCATGGATCCCGAGGCGATCAGGCACTGGCTCGGCTCGCAGACCGTGGACCTCGGAGACCCCGGCTTCGACTACTCCTACGGCCAGGGCTACCTGCGGCTGGAGGACCCGCCCGGCGACACGGGGGACACCGGCTGCCCAGACAGCGACGTGCTCGACACCGGCGACAGCATCGTTGAGCCTCCGCAGGGCGAGCCCTCGGAGTCCGGGTGCGGCTGCGCGGCGGGAACGGCCGGAGGGGGCCCCGCTCTGCTCCTGGTGGGCCTCGCGGGCCTGGTGCGTGGCCGGCGTCGCCGGCGAGGCTAGCGGCGGGAGGAGGGGACCACCGTAGCGAGGGCGGTGCAGTGGGCCTGGATGCGCGTCGCCTCCGTGCACGCGTGCTGCATCTGTACAAGCGCGTCCCGCCGCTCGAGCCTCAGGTCTTCGCGCTGACGGTCGCAATCGTCGACCCGGGTGGCCAGCAGAGCGCAGGCTGGAGCCCCTGGCTGGTGCTGCTGCTCGCAGTCCCAGTGGGCATGTTCGATGGGCTCACAGGCATCCCACAGCGCCTCGAGGCGGAGGTGGGAGGCGGCGAGGCGCCGCTCGGTCTCGGAGCACCAGTCGGACCAGCCCTGCGCGTCGGCTGTGCAGGCTTCACGCGCATCGGCTGTGGGGACGGGCTCCTCCGCCTCCGCGTCTGGGGCGGTGATGATGGCGGTGAGGCAGATGAGGGCGGCGGCGAGGAATGGGAGGCGGTTCATGGCGCTGTCTCGCGGTGGAGGGGTTGGCATCACACCACCGAAGAGCAGGAAGCGTGCCACGTCGGGCGGTCCCTGCGAAAAACCGCCTGTGAAGGCTCTCGTCGTCGTCTGTCGTGGCGCGGTCGGGTCCTGTGGCGGCTTCGCGGCGTCAGCCCGTGACGCACCCACGCTGTGCCTGCGTCCTCCGGTGACGCAGGGCGAAGCTGGGATCTCCGCAGCTGGAGTCGCTGGCCGACTTCTTCCTGCCGGGGCCCGGGAAAACGTGCTAGCGTCTGTTGGTTCGCCGGAGCACCCCTTGGTCCCTCCTCACGCCCAGGCCACACCCACCCGCCGCTTCCGCTTCATTCGCTGCCTCGGATGGGGCGGCTTCGGTGAGGTCTACCTGGCGGAGATGGCCACATCCTCCGGCTTCGAGAAGAAGGTGGCGGTCAAGGTCCTCAAGGCGGACGTGGCGGATCGCGACAGGGTGGCCCGCCGCTTGCGCGATGAGGGGCGACTGCTGGGGTTGCTGCAGCACCCTGCCATCGTCCGGGCCGACGATCTGGTGCAGCTGGCCGGTCAGCCAGCGGTGGTCATGGAGTATGTGCCCGGCGCCAACCTCAGCTCACTGATCAACCGTCGCTTCTGCCCCACGCTGCTCCCCGCTTCCGTGGGCATCTACGTCGTCCGCCGGGTGGCCTCGGCCCTCGAGGCGGCCTTCCACAGCCCCTCCCCGGCCTCCGGTGAGCCCTTGAGGGTGCTGCACCGCGACATCAAGCCCAGCAACATCCGGGTCACCCCCCACGGGGAGGTCAAGATCCTGGACTTCGGCATCGCGCGCTCCAGCC
>CAZHIK010000360.1:0-8574 GCA_964532635.1 uncultured Enterobacterales bacterium | reverse complement strand
CTGAGCATCTACAGGTCCTCGACCGCGAGCAGTACGAGCGGCGCATGGCCCACGCGCGGGGCGAGCGCTTCGGCGTGGGCATCGGCGTGTTGCTCGTGCCCGGCTACGGCGTTCGCATCCTCGAGGTCTTCGAGGACACCCCCGCGTCGCGGGCAGGTCTGACGGCAGGTGACGTGGTGGTGGCCGTCAACGGTGAGACCGTGGAGAATCGCTCCATTGGCGATGTCGCCCACCTGCTCTCCGCGCGAGATCGTGAGCAGCTGGTGCTCGAGCTGGTGGACCATCAGGGCCAACCGCGCTCGGTGACCCTCGTGCCCGAGTCCTACCGAGCCCCGCCCATCAAGGTCTCGGAGGGCCCCGGGCATCGCATGATCCGCGTGCACCACTTCGGCAAAGGGGCGGCAGAGCAGCTCCACCAGGCCCTGCTCGAGGTCGAGCTCGAGGTCGAGCTGGTCATCGATCTGCGGGACGTCCGCGATGGTCTGCTCGAGGAGGCCGTGGGTTCCGCGGCGCCCTTCATGGGAGGCGAGGAGGTGGCCTGCTACCGGAGCCTGGGCACCGGAGAGTCGACTCCCGTGGCCGTGCCCGACGCGCCGCGCTGGGACCGCCCCCTCGCGGTGCTGGTCAACGGCGGCACCCAAGGGGTGGCCGAGCTGTTTACGGCGATGATCCAACGTGTCAACCCGAGCATGTCCCTGGTGGGCACGCCCACCGCCGGCGTCGACGCGCTGCCCACCTGGGTGGAGCTCGGACCGAACCGGCTGCTCCAGCTCGCGGGCACGCGCCTGGCCTTGGCGGACGGGACCACCTGGGCGCGTGTGGGCGTGGTACCGGACGTGGTCGTCAATGCCGCCGACGGGCCCCAGCTCATTCCACCGCCCGCTCCTCCCGCCGACCTCCAGATCGACGCCGCGTTGCGGCTGGTCAACTCACCGGACAGCGCGTCCCGACCGTAGCAATCGCGGCATACTCCAAAAGCTTAAAGGGCCGTCGTTGACCGGCTCGAAGCGGGCCGATAGGATGATCCGCCGGGAAGCGGCTGATGCCGACTCGTTGTCCTCGCACTGGAAACCCTGCGAATGCGCCCTGCGGATGCCCTGCGCCATGAGATGGAGATGGGATCGACCGGATCGCTCACGGTCCATCTGCAGGAGCGGGCCGACATCTCCATCTACCTGATGCAGGGAGAGATCCTGGCCGCCGAGGCCGAGGACGACGGTCCTCAGTTGGTGCGTCGCCTGGTCAACGGTGGCTTCGTCACTGCCGAGCTGGGTCAGACTTTGCTGGCAAGGCTGAGCAACACCTCCCAGGTGGGCGACGTGCTGTTCGGCACTGTGCCGGACGACGTGGTGATGGAGCTGTACGGTCGTCGGTTTCGGCAGAACCTGGTGGACTTCGTGCTGTCCGAGGGCGACTGCGAGTTCGCCATCAAGGAGGACATCCACGTCGAAAACGTCCAGGTGGGCCACGACTCCTACGAGCTGCTCGAAGAGCTGGACCAGCTGATCGCATCGATCGGGCCGCTGCTGCCACCCGCCGATCCTTGCCTGTTGACCGGCGACGAGCCTCCCACCAGCGCGCTCCAGAACCAGCTGCTCGAGGCGCTCCCGCCCCAGGGCACCCTCCAGGACCTCGTCGATGGCAGCCCCCGCGAGTCCGCCGAGACCTTGTGCGAGGTGCTCGCGCTGCTCGAGCAGGGCAGCCTGCGGCTCGAGTCCGACGAGCCAGTGGTGGTCGAAGAGCCCACCGAGGCCCTCGAGGCCGGCGATGACGTCGTCGTGGCCGCGGACGACTCCGACGACGAGGCCGTCGAGGCTGGGGAAGAAGTCGTACTGGCCGCGGACGATCCCGAGGATGACCTCGAGATCGGGGACGAATCCCAGTACGATGATGCCCCCGAGGAAGCCGCGTTTCCCGTGGTGGAAGACCTGGAGCCCGGGGACGCACCAGTCGTGGACGAGCACGACATGGCCATGTTCGCCGACCACGACACCCACCGCGGTCGTGGTGGTGACGGCATCTTCACCGTCTCCCAGGATCTGCTCGACACCGTGGACCTGTCCGGTGTCTCCTTGCTGGGGCCCGATGTCTACGACGAGGAAGAGCTTCTCGAGATGGAGGACGGCGACGATGTGGAGGCGGCCGGCGGTGCTGTCAGCCTGCGCTTCGGAAGCCCACCTCTCAGCAGTGAAGAGGCCATCACCAAGATCGAGGTGACCAACGAGGTCCTGCGCCAGCTGTCGGTCGCACTGGACGATGAGCACGGCTCGGGCTCGGGCCAGGCTGCGGTGCAGTTGCTGGTCGAGAGCTCCGGCACCGACTTCGCGGCGCTGTTCGTCGGGGTCGACGCCTGCCGCGAAGGTGCGATGGACACCCAGCGCATCCTCCTCAACATCGACAAGCGGCCTGAGGGCGAGCGGCGCCGTCTGCTCAATCGGGCCATGCGCGACATGGTGGAGCGCGGCTTCACGATGGCCGTGGAGCGGATCTCCGAGGAGCGCTTCGAGGCGCTGTTGGAGCGCATCGCGGGCTACCAGCACCGCTTGGGGCTGTGAAGCGACAGCCCCTGATACGGTGGGTCTGTGCGGGAGCCGGTCTGGCCCAGCTGGTCCTGCTTCTGGGCGCCGGGCCTTCCCAGCACGCTGGCTCCGGGCCATCGGAGGCCGCGCCGACGCAGCATGCCGATCCCGACGAGCACGGCGTGCCAGCCCCCCCGCCCTGGGACACCGATCCCGGCGCCCTACCGCCCGAGGTTGCCCGGAGAGCCTATCTCACCCGCAACTTGTCTATCGGTGAGCGCATCGGCGCCGTCAGTGAGCTCTTCCTGGATCGCCCGTACCAAGACGGCTGCGCAGGGGAGGGGAGGGGATACGATCCCGATCCCCCCGCTCGCTACGATGTCTTCGACTGCGTCACCTTCATCGAGGAGGTGCTCGCCTTGGCGCTGGCTCCCGATCCGGCCTGGGTGGCCTGGTACCGCACGCAGCTGCGCTTCGAGGATGGAGAACCGAGCTACGAGGCCCGCAACCACTTCTTCGTCATGCAGTGGATCGGGAACAATCTGCGGGCGGGTTTCCTCGAGGATGTCACCACCTCGCTGGGCGAGGTGACCTGGATCGATCGGATCATCGACTCGGGCACCTACGATCGCTGGCGTCGGCGGGATCGTTTCCCGTTGGACGACGAGCAGCTTCCCACCGGGACGATGCGGCTGCCGGTGCTGACCTTGGATGCCGCGGCTGCGGCGGTGGATCGCATCCCACCTGGCTCCCTGATCGTCACTGTGCGCATTCCCCTCGACCACATTCCGATCGTGGTCTCCCACGTGGGCATCACTGTCCCCGCCGACCAGCCCACGATGCGGCACGCCACCAGGATGGGGGATGGGAGAGTGCGGGACGACGACCTGGCCTGGTACATCGAGCACCTGCGCAGCTACACCAACTGGCCCGCCGCTGGGATCAGTGTGTTGGTGCCTCGCGAGCAGGGGCCTCGGCTGGGAGCCCTCGCCGTGGACGCTGCGCCCTGACCCGCGGCTCGGTCCGGTGCGCTATCCTGGTCGCATGTGGACCCTGATCGTACCCTGGCTGCTGGCCTGCTCTTCCCAGGCTCCCACTCCCACGCCGCCGCCCCCACCCGAGCGGCAGGCGCTCTGTGTCCAGCTGATCCCCTTCGAGGGTCTGCGGAACCACCTTCAGCCCTTCGCTCTGGCCGTGGACTCCGAGCGACGGCGGGCCTACAGTGCTTCGCTGTGGAACAACTCCATGGGGGTGTTCGACCTGGACAGTCTCGAGCCGTTGGCCATGCTCCCTACCGGGACCGAGGCGCCTTCGGATCCGACCGTCGCGGTCGGGGCAGGGGGAGATGCCTGGCTGCTGTCCTCGGCCAGCCCCGCGCTGGTGCGCTTCGCCAGCCTCGCCAGCGGGCGCGCCCTGTATCGCGAGCCCCTGCGCCAGGCGGACAGCGCGGTGGCCCTCGACGATGGCTCGATGGTGGTGCTGGGCACCAACACGGAGGGCCTGCAGGTGCTGCAGCGCTTCGATCGGGTCGGTGTCCGTGGCGAGTCCGTGGCGCTGGAGCGGAGAGGCCGTCACCTGGTCCTCACCCCCGACCGCAGGCTGGCGCTGCTGCTTCAGGGCGGGGGTGAGGGCGGGTTGAGCTTCCGAGATCCGGTCAGCCTCCAGGAGATGAAGAGCTGCGAGCTTCCCTTCGAGGCCAACTACGGCGCGGTGCTGGATGACGGGACCACGGTGGTTTCCGCTGGGGAGCGCATCGGCCTGGCCGGCTGCGACGGCAAGCCGGCCGAGGCTTGGACCCACGGCATCGAGAACCGTGAGGTGGTGTCCATCGGTCACGCAGCGCTGGTGCTCGATCGTACCGGGGGCGAGGGGCGAGATCCCCACAAGGGCATGGCGTGGTGGGTCGACGCGGGCGGCATCCACGTGGATCGCTCATTCGCCACCGGCAAACACACCGGCCACGGTGCCTGGGATCCCGTGGCCCAGCGGGTGTGGCTCAACGCCAAGGGCAGCAGCGAGATCCTGGTGGCGGATCCCGAGGCTGGGCAGGTGGTGGAGCGCATCCGCACCGGTACCTACCTCGACGGCCTGACCCTCGACCCCCTGCTGGACGACGTGGTCTACGGCGTGGGCCGCCTGTCGAACACGGTGGTGCGGGTGGAGAATGCCGAACCGACGGCTTGGAACCACTCCATCTTCTGGCCCTTCACACCGGTGGTGGACACCGAGCGAGATCTGGTGTGGGTGCTGTCCCAGGGCACCTCGGTGGTGTACGGCCTGGACCGCTCGGACCTGAGCATAGAGCGCACCCTCGATCCCGGGTTCGAGCCCGATCGTTGGCTGACGTTCGGCTCCATCGCGCTACACCCGTCCCGCAAGAGTGTCTTCCTGGCCCATGGGGAGCTGGATCGTGTGCTCGAGATCGACCCGGAGAGTGGCGTGACCGTCGGGCGCTGGGAGTTGGGAGGGCCGCTCATCGAGGAGCGCAAGAACATCGGCCAGGTCTGGATGGAGGTCCATCCGGACGGGAGCCTGATCATCCTGCGCTCGAACGACGCGAGGCTGCAGCGCCTCGACCCCGAAGCTGGCCTCGAGGCCACCGCCTGGTTGGGGGAGGAGCTGGCGGCCGAGCTGGCCGTGGCCACCAGCATGGAGTCATCCCGGTTGGTGTCGCCTGAGCTGGTCTACGTCGGCGGACGGGCGGTGAACGCCCAGAGTCTGGAGCGCCTCCCGGAGCTCGACCTGGACTCGGCGCTGGTGCTGGGACCCCACCCCGACGACGGGGTGGGCATGCTGGGTGTGGGGCCGGAGTCCTGCACCCTGCGGCTGTTCGGTGCCGACGGGCAGGCGTTGAGAGAGCGACGCTTCGCCAGCGTCACCCAGCCATCACTGCGCTACGCCTTGGACGAGCAGCGTCGCGAGTTGGTGTTGGTGCGCGCCCGCGAAGGCCGCATCTGCTGGTTCCCGCTGTCGGAGCTGGTGTCGATCCGAGACGAGTAGGACCGCCGACTCTCATCGGCGGCCCAGGCGCAGCCAGCGCCGAGGGCTGCGGGTGGGCCCCGCAGGCTCCCGCACTAGAATGTGATGTCGCCTTCCTCGCTGGGGCGAGGGACCTTGGTGCTCTTGGTGAACATCAGCGCCTTGTACAGTTGCTGGCCCGACAGGCGGGCGTTGGCACGCGTAACGGCGTTGGTGTTCAGCATGACGCTGGTCTGGGCCGCCCCCCCGCTCGCGGACGAAGACACGGAGATGCCATCGGCCATCGCGGTAGGAACACCCAGCAGGAGAGCAACGATCATCATGCGACGGAGCATGGTTCCTCCTTCTGGCTAAGGAATGCCTTCCCGCCCCGGACATCGGGACGTTCGGCATCCACTGTAGCAGTGCATCGGGCGACCCGTGTGTTGACATTCTGTGGGTTCTGCACTGCGCAAAAGGTCAGTCCCCTGGGGGGGGCTCACCGGCGGAGCGGCCTGACTGGACACGTGCCAGCTCGACCCACGCAGATCCGCTGTCGAAGCTGGTCACGGGTTCGAGGACCAGCTCGCCGAGGCGACTCAGGGGTTCGCCGTAGCGGCTGTGCAGGATCAGGTCTCCCGGCTCGAGGTCCTCGGGGCGTGTGGCGGGTCCGAAGGGCAGGAGATCGGGGGTGGGGGCGGTCACCAGCCCGGCGTAGGGGCGCGTGAGGGCGGTGTAGAGGTGGCTCTCGACCCACAGGCGCTCGCTGGCTGTGCGGTGCTCGGGGAGAGCTGCCGCGGCCTGCTGCCAGGCTCGGGCCTGATCGAGTGCGTACAGGTTGGCCTCGGGTCCCCGGGGATGCAGCCAGCGTGCGGTGGGTAGGCTGGCCAGGACCACCAGCGCGGCCAGCAGCGCGGTGGCTCGCAGCGGCCGGTGGCGAACCGGGGGGACCGCGCTGCGGAGGGCTCGGAGCCCCAGGGCCAGCCCCAGCACGCTGCCAGTGACGATGCCGGGAAGCAGGTAGCGGACGTGGGTGTAGGCGTCCTGGGCCCCGCGGCCCCCCAGGAAGTTGAGCCCTGCATAGGTGAGCAGCTGCGTGGTGACGAAGACCGCGCAGGCCAATGTGGCCGTGCTCGCGACCTGGCCGGCTGCGGGTGAGGGGGACACGCTGGCGCGGCGCCAGCGCAAGACGAGGGCCGCAGCGAGCAGCGCCCAGATCGCCCAGCGACCCGAGGCCAGCAGGGACAGGTGGAGCACGGAGCCCAGATCGCGCAGGTAGGACAGCGGGCCCGAGGGCAGGTGCTCGGCTCCGGCGGTGGCCCAGCCGGTCTGCCACCAGTGCACCCCCGCCCAGGCCACCAGAGCCAGCGGCGCAGCGGCACTGGCCGCGAGCAAGCGCCCATCGCGGTGGCGTATGGCCAGCGCCAGCGCGGGCAGGATCAGCAGGATCCCGGGCTCCTTCAGCCAGGCCGCCAGGCCCGAGATCAGGGCGAAGCGTCCAGCGCGGCGGTGGCTGAGGGCCACCAAAGCCCAGACGCAGGCGGCCAGCAGAGGGAGGTCGGTGTCCGGCCGTACCAGCTGGGCCAGCAGGGGAGGAGAGAGCAGTACAGCGGCGGCCAGCAGCTCGGCCCCAGGGCCCGCGAGGCGCCGGGCCAGGGTCACGGTCCCCCAGCCCAGTAGGGCGACCACGGGCAGGCAGGCGAGGTGTACGACCCAGGCGTGGGGGCCCAGCAGGCGCAGCCAGAGGCCGAGGTAGTGGAACCACAGGGGGGGGTGGCCGTAGTCGGGCAGGCCACCGGTCCACTGGGGGGGCAGGGTGGCGTCGGGGTGGCACGCGAGGGGTAGGTCACCCGCGGCCACCCAGAGGGGGCCCTGCTCTGCGATCAGCAGGCCTCGTGGTACCCACCAGAACAACCCGTCTTCGTAGAGCGGGAGGCCCAGCTGGCTGAGGAGAAACAGCGCCGGCAGCAGCACGACCGCAGCGGGAAGGACGCGGAGGTGGAGGGGACGAGGAGCTGACACGAGGCGTTGGGTTCGCAAGAGGATTGTTAGGACCTAGCACGCGCCCCATGGCCGGGCCCCCCGTCGGGATAAGCCCTTGGCAGCCTGCGGGGCCCCTCGACCCCAGTTGTCGTCCTTCCCCCCGCACCGGAGGACCCATGAGACGCCTCGAGTTGCTCATCGTCGCACTCTTTGCCTGTGCGCTGCTGCTGATTCCCAACACCGTCATGGCCGAGGGAGAGGAGGAAGAGGAAGGCTACGCCATGAACGACATGAAGGCCACGGTGTACCTTCCCGAGAAGTGGGAGGTGCCCCCCGGCGGCTGGTCGGACTGGGAGTTCCGCTGCAAGTCCGAAAAGGGCGACATCGAGATGCGCTTCTGGTTCACCCCGTTCCAGGTTCCCTTCACCGAGGAAGGCAGCCAGGAGTGGGTGAAGATGCACACCATCCGCTTGAGCAAGCACAAAGCGGAGAACATCGAGGCCAAGCGGGTCGAGCTGGTGGAGCGCAATGGCGTCCAGATGCTCGAGATCGAGCTGCACTTCATGTTCGAGGAAGGCAAGGTGGCTGGCCGCTACCAGGCGGTGGCCTTCGAGGGCTACGGCAAGACCGTCCACATGGCCATGATGTCCAACGATCGCAACGCCGCCATGGCCCTCGAGGCCCGCGACCACTTCCTGGACACCACCGAGTGGTCGAAGCAGCCCGAGGCCCTCGATGAGCTGTGGGGCAAGGCAGTCTCCCAGGAGCGCTTCGAGGCCACCCTGCCCGAGGGCTGGCGCGCCTTCGCCAAGTCCGAGATGGGCCCCGTGGCCGAGCTGGTCAAGAAGACCGGCCAGGACCGCTACGACAAGAAGACCTGCTGGGCCGCCATCCGGCCTGTCGCCGGGGATGTCAGCCCCGACTTCATGATCTTCTGCAATGGCGGCTTGCTGCTGGACAAGGTCGACGAGTATTCCTGGGGCAAGATCGAGCCCATCGTGCGCGGCAAGTTCTTCGGTGAGAAGAACATGGACTTCCCCGCTGGTGAGAAGGTCGTGGTGTCGGATCGCCTGGGCTTCATCTTCACGCCCCCCTCCAAGGGCAACCAGACCCT
>CAZHIK010000359.1:0-8576 GCA_964532635.1 uncultured Enterobacterales bacterium | reverse complement strand
TTCGGCAAGTACCACCTGCTCGAGAAGATCGCCACGGGCGGCATGGCCGAGGTCTACCGCGCGCGCTCCTACGGCATGGAGGGGTTCGAGAAGATCCTGGTGATCAAGCGCGTGCTCGACCACCTGGCCAAGGACCAGGAGTTCATCCAGCTCTTCCAGTACGAAGCACTGATCGCGGTCGAGCTGCAGCACGTCAACATCGTCCAGGTCTTCGAGTTCGAGCAGGTCGAGGGGCAGTACTACATCGCCATGGAGTACGTCCACGGCCTCGATCTGGCCAGGCTCCTCACCCGTGCTCGCCGCATGGGCCCCTTCCCGGTCCCCCTGGCGCTGTTCATCACCTGTGAGGTCATCAAGGCCCTGCAGTTCGCCCACGGCCGAGTCGACGACCACGACCGGCCCATGAACATCGTCCACTGCGACATCTCGCCACAGAACATCCTCATCTCCTACGCGGGTGAGGTGAAGATCACCGACTTCGGCATCAGCCGGGCCGCGATGCAGGCCACGGGCACCCACAAGGTGGTGCGGGGCAAGTACGCCTACATGTCCCCCGAGCAGGTCGAGGGCCGCGAGCTCGACGGCCGCAGCGACCTGTTCAGCATGGGCATCGTGCTGTGGGAACTCCTCGCCGGCCGCCGTCTCTTCAAGGCCCGCACCCGCGAGGAAACCCTCGCTCGCGTGCGCCGGGCCGAGGTGCCCAGCCTGCGCAGCTTCCGCTCCGAGATCAGCGAAGACCTCGAGGACATCGTGCTGAAGGTCCTTTCCCGGCGCGCCGAAGACCGCTACGAGAACGCGGCCGAGTTCTTGGAGGCACTCTCCATCAACATGGTTCGCGAGGGGCACCGGGCCACCAACAACGACCTGTCCCAGTACCTCAAGGACGTGCTCGAGGCCGCAAGCCGCGGCGACAAGGGCGACAAGTCCCCGGCGCGGCCCGCCCGCCGGACGCTCCCGCCCTCAGCCATCGTGGTCATGGCCGCCGAGGCCAGCCAGCCCCCGCGCTCCATCGCCGCGCCTCAGTCCAGCCTCGCCAACGTGGTGCAACAGTGGACGGCCATCCTGGCGGAGTCCGAGGGCGAGGTCTGGGAATCTGGCGAGGGCTCCGTGCTGGTGGTGTGGATCGTCAAGGAGGGCCTCCGTGACACCCTCTCCCGCGCCGTCAGCTGCGCGCTCCGTCTGCAGCGGCTCACCCTCCAGGCCGGCTACCGCCTGTCCGCGGGCATCGCCCCGGGCGTTGCGCGCCTCCAGAGCGACACCCAGCGTCCGGACGAAGGCTGGGAGCTGGCCGGCCCCTTCTACCTGTCTCGCTGGATGATGAACCTCAGCGCCCACCGCGGGCGTGTGCTCGTCACCGAAGTTGGGCGGCGGCAGATCGCCCTCAACACCCAGCACCTTGGCAGGATCCCCATCGAAGGCAGCCGCTACATCAACCTCTACGAGGTCGGCTAGTCCGAAGCTCGAGCCAGGCTGGAGGAGGGGAGGGGAAAGCCCTGGGATCCCCGCCACCGAAAATGTGTTGACACGTCATCTATAAACCATAAAATGTTTATTAGCATTGACGTGTCCAGAGTGCTCCGCTCCCGCTGACTTGTCTCTTCCTGTCAATCGAGCACTCGAAGGTCCATCGAAGGTTTCTCCCACCGGCCCGTCCGGTGTCCAGTCTCATGAGCCCAGTGCCGAGGCCCCCCATGCAGCGAGCCCTCCTCACGACCGCGCCACTCCTCGTCGGCCTCATCGCCGGCGGGAGCCTCGAGGTCCAGGACGAGGCGAGCTGGGCGGGGGTCGAGCGCGTGCAGGTCCGCTGGGCCGCGGGTGACATCACGGTGAGCGCCCAGGACTCGGCCCTGGTGAACGCCCGGACCCTGGCTTGGGGCCCCGAGGCTCCCTTGGCCTACAGCGCCCACCGCTCCGGCGAGGTGCTGACACTCGAGCTGCAGTGCCGGACCCCGGCCCCCTGCGGCGGCGACCTCGAGCTCGGGCTGCCCGCGGGCGTCGCCCTGGAGCTGGACCTGGGCGAAGGCACGGCCAGCTTGGACGGTGCCATCGGAAACAGCTCTGTCATCGTCGGGGCCGGCGAGATCCTGGCCAGCGGCCTGACCGCGGACGAGGCGGTGCTGCAAGTGGTGGAGGGGAACATCCAGGCCTTGTGGGCAGAGGTGCCGGAGCGTGTCGTGGTCGCCACGGTGACCGGCGACGTGGAGCTTCGCCTGCCCCGGGCCGACTACGCCCTCGAGGATCAGCTCGACCACAGCACCATGGTGGGGATGCGTCCTGTGGAAGGCGCCGACAGCAAGGTGCAGGTCACCACCATCGACGGTCACGCCACCATCTATGGTGTGCTCTCCCTCGCCTCGCTCTAGCTCCCTTGCCCACCCTCGGCTGGCCCCATAGCCTGGGGGCATGAGCACCTCGTCATCTCCGAAGCGCCTGCGCATCGCCATCGACGGTCCCGCCGCCTCCGGCAAGGGCACCGTGGCGCGCGGGCTGGCCGCAGCCCTCGGCTACACCTACGTGGACACCGGCACCCTCTACCGCACCCTGGCGCTGCAGGCCTCCAGAGTGGGCGTGAGCCTCGACGATGAGCCTTCCCTGGCCGACCTGGCTGCCGAACTGCGCGTCGAGCTGCAGTGGGATGGTGTGAGCCTGAGCGTCCTGCTCGACGGTGAGGATGTCTCCGAGGCCATCCGGACGGAGACCGTGGGGCAGGGTGCCTCCGCAGTGGCCACCCTCCCAGCGGTTCGCGCCGCTCTGCTCGACCTCCAGCAGCGCCTGGGGAACGCCGGAGGCGTAGTCATGGACGGGCGAGACATCGGCTCGGTGGTGATGCCGCAGGCGGAGCTCAAGGTCTACCTCGACGCCAGCCTCGAGGAACGAGCACGCCGACGGCAACTCGAGCTCGAGGGGCGGGGCATCTCCGCCGACTTCGAGCAGCTGTGTCGGGAAGTGGCCGCCCGGGACGCCCAGGACGCTGGCCGAGAGGCCGCCCCTCTGTGCATCCTCCCCGACTCCTGGCGCCTCGACACGACCGGCATGTCGCCCCCAGAGGTCCTCGAGGCTGTGCTCCACGAGGCGAAACGACGTGGCGCTCGACATCTCGGTTGACGCACCACCCCGCGCCTGATATCCCGCCGCCGCTGTCGTGGACTGACCGCGACGGCTGCTCTCTTTATGCCTGACCATGCCTGTCGCGAATTCTCCCGGCGCCGTGTGGTCTTTCGAACTCGTTCCTCCCTGCCGATGCGCAATCCCGCGCCATCGGTGGACTTGGTTCCCGATACATGACCTCCCTCCCCCCCGCCAACGACAACCTTCTCGACACCCCTCTCAACGATCTCGACCGCGACGCCTTCACCAGCCTCTTCGAGGATGCTCTGCAGCAGAGCAACGTGAAGGAGCACTCCGTGGTTACCGGCAAAGTGATCGACATCGGCGACGAATACGTCACCGTGGACATCGGCTTCAAGGCCGAAGGCATCATCCCCCGCCGTGAGTTCGTCAGTCCCGAGGGTGACCTCACCATCGACATCGGCGACACGGCCGATGTGTACCTCGGCAACCTCGATCAGGGCGACGGCCAGCTCCAGCTCTCCAAGGAGCGCGCCGACCTGATGAAGGCCTGGGAGGAGATCTCCAAGGCCGTCGAAGCCGACGAGGTCGTCTCCGGCACCATCGTGGCCCGGGTCAAGGGCGGCGTCCAGGTCGACATCGGCGTCAAGGCCTTCCTGCCCGGCTCGCAGGTCGATCTGCGCCCGGTCAAGAACCTCGACAAGCTCATCGGCGAGACCTACGAGTTCAAGATCATCAAGTTCAACAAGAAGCGCGGCAACATCGTGCTTTCCCGCCGCGTCCTGCTCGAGCAGGAGCGCGAGGCCAAGCGCGCCGAGACCCTGGGCAAGCTCCAGGTCGGCTCCATCATGCCGGGCGTCATCAAGAACATCACCGACTACGGCGCCTTCGTGGACCTCGGCGGTATCGACGGTCTGCTGCACATCACCGACATGTCCTACGGGCGGATCAACCACCCCAGCGAGATGTTCGAGATCAGCCAGACCATCGAGGTCAAGATCCTCAAGTTCGATCGCGAGTCCCAGCGCGTCAGCCTCGGCTACAAGCAGATCCGTCCCGACCCCTGGGAGGAGGTGGAGTACAAGTACCCGGTCGGCGCCATCGTCCGCGGCAAGGTGGTCTCCATTCCCGACTACGGTGCGTTCATCGAACTGGAAGACGGCATCGAGGGCCTGGTCCACATCTCCGAGATGACCTGGAACAAGCGCGTCAAGCACCCCACCAAGATCCTCAACCTCGGCGACGTGGTCGAGGCCAAGGTGCTGGGTGTGGATGTCGAGAACAAGCGCATCAGCCTCGGCATGCGTCAGCTCGAGCCCAACCCCTGGGATCTGGTCGAGGAGAAGTACCCCGTCGGCACCATCGTCAACGGCAAGGTCCGCAACATCACCGACTTCGGCATCTTCGTGGGCATCGAGGAGGGCATCGACGGACTCGTCCACATCAGCGACCTGTCCTGGGGCCAGCGCATCAAGCACCCCACCGACAAGTTCAAGAAGGGCGACGATGTCGAGGCCCGCGTGCTCAACATCGACAAGGAGAACGAGCGCTTCTCCCTGGGCATCCGCCAGCTCTCCGAAGATCCCTGGCTGTCCGTGCAGTCCCGCTACTTCCTGGGCCAGGTGGTCCAGGGCAAGCTGGTCCACAAGGTGGACTTCGGTGTCTTCGTCGAGATCGAGGAAGGCGTCGAGGGTCTGGTGCACATCTCCGAGCTGGCCCAGGCTGGCGAGGACTGGCCCGATCACTACGAGCTCAACCAGGAAGTGGTGGCCGAGATCATCAACATCGATCCCCACGATCGCAAGATCAGCCTGTCCGAGCGCGGCGCCGCCGAGCGCAACGTGGATCGCGGCAGCATGTCCGACTTCATCGCGCGTCAGGGCGAGTCCTCCACCCGCCTGGGCGATGTGATGGGCGACCTGTCCCGCCAGCTGTCCGAGACTGCCACCGACGAGGTCGAGCCTGCCGCCGAGCAGCCCGCCACCGAGGAGCCCACCGTCGAGCAGCCCGCTGAGGGCGGCGAGGAATAGCGCAACGTCTGCCAGGCCGACTTGCCCCTCGGAGGTCGGCCCAGTAAGGAAGTCCCGCCGGGTGCAAGGCCCCTTCGGCGGGGCTTCTGTGCATCCTGGGAGGTTCTTCGTGAAGCACGCCAAGCTCATCTCGGTGCTGGTGGCCCTGCTGCTCTTCGGTGGCATCCTCGCGATGTTCATCATCCAGAACTACGATCGCACCACCGACCTCTCCCTGAACCTCATCGTCCTCACCACTGAGTTCCAAGAACCCGTGTCGGTGCCCCTGCTGCTCATCGGCACCTTTGTCGGTGGCGGCCTGTTCGGGCTGATCACGGGTTTCTTGCTGCGAGGCCGGCGTCGCACCGAGGACATCGGCGGCGGCTCCAGCCTCGACGACGCCTGGGCCTAGTCCGCCACGCGTCCCCCCCAAGCATCTCCACAGCTGCAGGAGCAGACCTTGAACCGTCCCATGTCCAACGACAGCAGCCAGCTCACCATGGTGCTGGCCATCGGGCTGATCATCGCCATCGTGATGGGCTCACTCGCCGCCTATGCCGCCTACAAGGTAGGCTACGGACAGGCCGAGGCCGAAGGCACCGCCGCGCTGATCGCCAAGGACCGCGAGATCGATCAGCTCAAGGTCGAGGTCTCCAAGGCCAAGTCCAGCAGCAGCAAGAAGAAGGGCAAGGCCCAGCCCCCACCGGTCAAGCCCTCCAAGCTGACCGCCGGCGACCTCGGTGTCGCGGCGCTGTCCCAGCTGCCGGCCGACAAGCAGGAGCTGGCCCTGGGTGTGCTCAACAAGGTGGTGGGCCCCTGCGATCCTTGCGTCGATGCTGGCCTGTCCCTGGCCTCTTGCGCCAAGGCCAAGGCCAACATCTGTACCAACGTCCCCGGCCTTGTGGAGCGCGCCGCACGCCTGGCGGGTGAGGGCAAGAGCGCCGCGCAGATCGAAGAAGCCGTCACCTATCTGGCGCCCTGGGCCCGGGTCGATCTCACCGGCTCACCCCTCAAGGGCAGCCCCAACGCCCCCATCGTCATCGTCGAGTACTCCGAGTACCAGTGCCCCTTCTGCCGTCGCGCCCAGGCCACCATGCACGAGCTCGAGGAGAAGTACGGCGACAAGGTCAGCTTCGTCTTCAAGCACTTCCCCCTGGCCAAGCACAGCCAGGCCAAGCCTGCTGCCATCGCCAGCATCGCCGCTGAGCGCCAAGGCAAGTTCTGGGAGTACAAGCACGCGCTCTTCGAGCACCAGAAGGATCTCCGGAACGAGGGCATCTACGAGCAGATCGCCACCGAGGTCGGGCTGGACCTCGAGCGGTTCCGCCGCGACATCGCCGACCCGGAGATCGAGGCCCAGATCAAGGTCGACGTGGTCCAGGCCAAGAAGGTTGGCGTCACCGGCACCCCGTGCTTCTTCGTCAACGGCTACAAGCTCAAGGGCGCCAAGCCCCTCGACGCCTTCGTCGACGTCATCGAGCGCGAACTGGCTGACCGATAGCCGCAGCGTGGGCCCCTCGCGCAGGTCCCGCCACCCTCGGCGGAGCCGGGTCAATCCCGGCCGCCGGGCAGCGCTGCGCGCGCTGCTGAGGATCGACGCCGGCGAGCGTGGTGACGGGGCTCTCGAGGCGGAGGCTCCCCCTGCTGGGCGTGACCGAGCCCTGGCCTGGCACCTGCTGAGCGGCACCCTGCAGCATCGGGCTGAGCTGGACCACATCATCCAGGCCAGCGCCTCTCGTCCGCTGCGAAAGCTCGAGCCCAAGGTGCTGGCGGTGCTGCGCTTAGCGGTCTACGAGCTGCGCCACGGCCGCGCGCCCGCTCGCGCGGTGGTCCACCAGGCCGCCGAGCTCACCCGCCTCGAGGCCTCGGGCCGAGCCGTGGGCTTCGTCAACGCCGTGCTGCGCAACCAGCACAAGGCAGCAGAGCCGCCCCCGCGGGTGAAGCTCAACCACCCCGAGTGGCTCTTGTCACGCTGGGAGCAGCGCTATGGCGCCGAGAAGGCCGCTCGCTGGGCCGCCAGCAACAACCGGCCGCCACCGCTTTGCGTGGCCTCTTCCAGAGGCGGCCAACAGCTCGATGCTCTGTTGCGCGACGAAGGGTACGATCCGCTGCCGGCGCTGGCTGCCGGCACCCCCGTACCTGGCCTGCGACGGGTGGAAGGGCCGGTGGGCTCGGTGGGGGAGCTGCTGAACAGCCAGGTAGGTCGCATGTGGATCCAGGATGCCGCGGCTGCGGCCGTAGCCGACCTGGTGGGCTGCCAGCCTGGCTGGCGGGTGCTCGATGCATGCGCTGCTCCGGGGGGCAAGACCTTCCGGCTGGTGTCTCAGGGAGGCGAGGTCGTGGCCGTGGATCGTTCGGCCGGGCGCCTCAAGCGCGTCTCCCATGGCCTGGAACGCCTCCGGATGAAGGCCCAGGTCCGCCAGCACGACTGGCAGGCCGGTCCCTTGGATGACGTGAGCAGCTTCGACGCCGTGCTGGTGGACGCCCCCTGCTCGGGCCTGGGCACCCTTCGACGTCATCCCGAGATCCGCTGGCGCCGTCAGCCGGCCGATCTCGCACGCAACGCGAAGCGGCAGAGCGCCATCCTCGAGCGCTGCGCCCAGCAGCTTCGGCCCGGGGGCGTGCTGGTCTACGCCGTGTGTTCCGCGGAGCCCGAGGAGGGCGAGCAGGTCGTTGAGCGCTTCGTGGACTGCCACCCGCACTTCGTTCGGGACGCCAGCTTCTGCAGCGCCCCTCCCCAGTCCGACGAGGACGCTTTCTGGGCCGCTCGCCTGCTGCGGGCTAGGTGAACGAGCAGCAAAGGAGGAGCCGTGAGCAAGGCGGTCGATACGCCCATGTTCCGCCAGTACCTGGCGCTGAAGGCCGAGCACGAGGACGCCTTCCTGTTCTTCAGGATGGGTGACTTCTACGAGCTGTTCTTCGATGACGCCGTGCAGGCCGCTCCGATCCTCGAGGTCGTGCTCACAAGCCGGAACCGCAAGGATCCCGATCCCATCCCCATGTGCGGTGTCCCGGTCAAGGCCGTCGACAACTACATCCGACGCATGGTCGACGCCGGTCACAAGGTGGCCATCGCCGAGCAGGTCCAGGACCCCAGGGAAGCCAAGGGCCTGGTCGAGCGCCAGGTGGTGCGGGTTGTGAGCCCCGGCGTAGTGCTGGATCCCGAAGGCCTCGAGGCCCGCGAGCCCAACTACCTGCTAGGGGTCTGCGAGGGGCGCGACGGGCGCTATGGGCTCGCGTTTCTCGATGTCTCCACCGGCGACCTGCGCATCACCGAGGTCGAAGGGCTCGAGGCCGCCTGCGCGGAGCTGGGTCGCCTCCCGGTGCGTGAGGCCGTGCTGCCCGAAGACCTCGAGGGGCTCCACGAGGTGCGCGCACAGCTCACAGGCACGCTGATCAACCACCTGCCGCGAGCTCGCTTCTCGCGCAAGGGGGCCCAGCGCCTGCTGAAGGAGATCCTCCGCGTAGAGGATCTCGCCGGCTTCGGAACAGCGGGCC
>CAZHIK010000358.1:0-8580 GCA_964532635.1 uncultured Enterobacterales bacterium | reverse complement strand
CAGCCAACACAGCTCGTCCGCGGCGTAGGCATTGAGGTCCGCCGCGCTCACCAGCACCCACCAGGTGCCAGGGGGCGGCCCTCGATAGGACCCCCAGACACTGCGGGGATGGGCCGAGACCGCGCCAGGGATCTCTCGAAGCTCGAAGCTGGGGCCAAAGCCGAACCAGGAGATCCATGGCGCATGCTTGTCCTGGGCCCAAGCCTGCAGGCGGTAGAAGTCCTGACCCCAGTCCACGTTGGAGTCGGCCGCGTGCCGCCAGGCGGCGGGGAACAGGGGATTGGTGCGGGCGAGGCTGTGGGGGTGGGAGAGCCAGAGGGAGCCCAGCTGGAGGATCGCCAGCGCCACCGCGATCCCCACGCCGAGGCGACCACGAATCAGCGTCACGGCTGGTCCCGCTGCCAGCAGCAGGACCGCGATCAGGGGGATGGTGTAGCGCACTCCGTAGGGTCGCTGGGCCATCAGCAGCAGGGCGCCAAGGGCGGCAACGGTCGGCACCAGCAGCAACGCCGCACGGCGGACACGCTCCGAGGGCAGCCGCCACCAGCCCCCCACGGACGCGACCAGGGCCAGGATCATGGTGGGGGTGATCCCCAGCAGGATGGAGCCGACCCAGAACCACCAGGGCGCCCCCACGAAGCTGCGACCGAAGAGGAAGCCGGGTGCCGGAGACTGACCGTGAAAGCTGGTCATGAAGCGGATGCTGGCTTCGAAGCCCGAAGGCCAAGGCGGGATCAGGGCGATGCGCGCCAGCCAGGAGGACCCGCTGGAGCCAGGCAGCGTGGCCAGGGCCGCTGGGTCCAACCCTCCAGGCTCGAGCAGCAGGTAGGCACCGTGCACCACGGCCCAACCGACGCCACCAGCCACCAGGGCCCGCAGCGGGGCTCGTCCGCGCCCGAACGGTGGTGCGGCCGCCAGGACCAGCAGCGCGGCCCCCGCCACCGCCATGCCAACCCCGGCCCGTGTCAGCAGCACCACGCCCAGGCTCAGACCCACCGCCACCAGCGGGAGTGGGCCCGGCCGCGCCAGCTGGCGGGACAGGGCCAGCAGCACCAGCAGGACCGCGAGGGCCGCGGGCACATCCAGCCCGTTCAGGTGCCCAAAGCCCACCGATAGGGGCGCACTGAGCCACAACAGAGCGCTCGAGGCCCCCGCACGGGTCCCGAACAAGGTCCGCCCGAGGACGAAGAGCAGCAGGCCAACGCCCAGGCCCTCGAGCACAGGCACGATGCGGAACAAGAAGGTCAGCTCCCGCATCCGGGAGCCGCTGGCCCTCACCAGGTCCAGGGCCAGCTCCTGCCCCGCCGCCCGCTCCCAGGCGTCGCTGTGCTCGGGCAGCGGTAGATCGTGCAGCAGCGCCGCTGGCAAGGCCGCCAGGACCTTTGGCAGGGGTGGGTTCTCGAAGGCTACGCGGTGGTCCCGCCGCTCGAGGACCGTCCAGCCCGCGGTCATGGTGATGGGCTCGTCGTAGGTGGGGGAGTCCTCCCAGGCCTGGTGCAGGGCCAGACCCAGGTACTGCAGGCCCGCCAGGACCAGGATCACCAGGATCAGCCTCGGCGAACGGAGGAGCTCGTTCATGGTGCCCCCCGGTTGGCGGCCTGGGGTAGCAGCCCCAGCTCGTGCAGCCGCGCGTGCAGGGTCTCGGCCATCAGCCCGTAGCCCAGGGCGTTGGGGTGCTCGTCGTCGAGCACGAAGTAGCGCTCGCGATCGGGCAACTCCGCGAAGCGAGAGAAGTGATCCACGAGCGGCACCTGGTGGTCGTCGGCCACGTGGCGAATCACGCTGTTGATGGCCATCTCTCGCGGGTGGCGCCGGGGAAACAGGTAGTCCTCATCCTCCAGGGGCCGGGCCAGATGACCGGCGTAGATGACGTAGTAGTATTCGTCCTCGCTGATGCCATTGTCCGGCAGCGGAGCCTGGGGGTAGCTCATCAGCACAAGGGGCAGATCGCGACCTCGTACGGCGCCAACCAGCCGCGACAGGGCCTGTTGGTTCACCAGCTGGTAGCTGCGAAAGTCGAACAGGTCCATGCCCCCCGGACGGTGCTGGGGCAGCGGAGGGGCCAGCCCCCCGAGTCCTCGATGAAGCAGAAAACGCAGCACGCGGAAGCTGCGCAGCTTCGACAGCAGCAGCTTGGCGCCGATCAGGCGCCGTGCCGCCCCCCGAGGCCCCTCGCCGTGCTCGGCACGGTAGGCCAGGATGTCGCCGTCGTTGACGTTGAAGCCCGCCAGCAACACCACCAGATCCGGATCGTGTTCCTCGACGAGGGCGTCCAGTTGCTGGTGGATCATGGCCGGGGACGCGCCGGGAAGTCCCTGGTTGACGATCTGCCAGTCCAGCCCGTCCCGCTGCGCCAGGCGTGCCTGCAGCTGCGAGGGGTAGCTGTCCTGAGGATCCAGGTAGAGGCCAAAGGTGAAGGAGTCCCCCAGGGCCAGGACCACTGGACCATCCACGCTGTGCAACGGCTCGAAGCGAGGCCCTCGCAGCCCCAGCCAGGAGTAGGCAGCCAGCGAGGCCTCCACCAAGGCGAAGAACAGCACCACGGTGAGCAGAGACAGCAGCAGGCGTCGGCGCGTGGACATGAGGTACCGGACCGAGGAATGTCCGGAGCGTATCACCCCAAAGAGGAGCCCCGTCTCGTCGCTACTGCCCGCAGCCGGCCGACTCCGCGTCGGAGAAGGCGACCATCAGGTAGCCGCCGTCGCTGGTGTCGTGGTAGCGCCCAGTGCGTGGATCGAAGACGTAGGGGCACTCGCTGGACGCGCCTTCTTCCCGGCTGGCCACGGCGTCGTTGCCCTCACCCTCGAGCAGCGCCTTCACGTCCTGCGCCACGGCGGCGACGCCTCCCTGGAACATGGGCACGAACACGAACGCCGCGGCCACGATGGCGATGATGAGCACGGACAGGAGGAGCACGTACTCGGTCGTTGAGGCACCGCGGCGGCCGTACATGGCAGACTCCCGGATCAGGAGGGCGGGGCAGGACGGTGCTGCAAATATCATGCCTACGACACGGCGCCAGCGACGCCTCTCGATGACCTCGGAGCCCGTCTTGGACGCGGATCTGCCCCGTTCCCGTCGCGGTGAGGGGGCAACTGGGACAGGGAGGTCCCAGCGAGGAGCTAGAGCTCGTTGGTCGCTGCTGGGGTGGGGCTCTCGTCGAACTCCCAGGTGCTCGAGCCATCGGGAATGCGGGCAGCAGACCAATCGGTGACCTGCACGCCGTACTCGAGCTTGGTGAGGGGAGTGCCGCTGGGATCGCACAGGCCGAGCTGCTCGCCCTGCTTGGCGAGCTTGAAGCTGAGGTGGGTGGCGCCTTCTTCCTCGTCACCGTCGGCCCAGAGCACCAGGTGGCCGTTGGCTTCGATGGTCACACCGGCGGCGAGCACGTGCTTGTTGCACTCCTGCAGGTCGTCGGTCAGGGAGTAGCCCTCGAGGTCAAGGGGCGCGTCCCGCATGTTGTACAGCTCGATCCAGTCAGGGTAGGTCTCGGGGTAGCCAGTGTCCTCGAAGGTCGAAGAGTTCGAGGCCATGAACTCGTTGATGACCACGTCGGGATCGGGGTCGACCGGATCGTCGGTGACGTCGGGATCCGTGGGGGTGGAGGTCTCACCGGTGTCGTCCACGGAGCCGCCGCAGACCTCGTAGCCCATGCAGCCGGCGTCCAGGCAGTCCACAGCGCCGTCGTCGTCGTTGTCCAAGCCGTCAGAGCACTCACCAGCGGACTTGCCTTCCCCGATCTCGGGGGGGCAGGCCATCAGGGGCAGCGCACACAGCATCAACAGCACGGACGGAAACAGCTTCATGGACATCCTCCTGCGGTCTCGAATCCGCCTAGTATACAGCCTCGACCCCACTTTGGATCGTCCAGATGTCGTCAGCGACGCACCAGGAGGCGCGCGAACGGCTCCGGATGAGGTAGACTGTGGCGGCGTACGCCGTTCCGGACCCCTCATGCCGATGCCGATCCGCTGCCTGCCGCTGCTGCTGCCCGCGCTCTTCACCGCCTGTGACACCCGGCCGCCACTGGTGCTGAACGAGTTCATGGCGGACAACGTGGACGACATCGTCGCGGGCTACGACGGCGAGCACTACGACTGGATCGAGATCCACAACACCGGCGACGAGCAAGTCTCCCTCGAAGGCCTGTTCCTCACCGACGACCTCGACTACCCCACCCAGCACGCCCTCGACGCCAGCCTCGGGGTCGCCGGTGACGGCTTTTTGCTACTCTGGGCCAGCAACGCCGGGATCCAGGAACCCAACCACCTGAACTTCAAGCTGTCCGCCGATGGTGAGGAGCTGGGCCTGTTCTGGCTCGACCCGGCCACCGAAAACCTGTCGATGCTCGACGGCATCGTCTTCAGTGCCCAGCGCGCCGACATCTCCATGGCCCGCGACGAAGACGGTATCGGGGCCTGGACCCTGACCGACCAGCCCACCCCCGGGGCCAGCAACCAATGAGCGTCGCCCACCCCAACGGTCGCGGCCGCCTGCGCACGGTGGTCGGAGTCGCAGCCATCGCGCTGCTGCTGTTGCTGGCCCTGGTCACCCCCCGCTGGGGTGGCCTGCGCCAGAAGGCGGTGGTCGACGCCAACCAGACCTTCCGCCTGCACTCACTGGAGAGCGGGGGCCACCGCACCAGCCTGCGCAGCGGCTGGGCCGCCGAGGGCGAAGCCCTGGTGTGGGAGCGAGCCCTGGAGCTGGAGCGAAGCGACCTGGTGGTGCTCGAGATCAACCCGGAGCTGTCCCCCGGCGACCTGGTCCAGGAAGGCCAGGTGGTGGCCTGGCTGCGCTCCCCTCGCAACCAGCGGCGTCTCGTCGAGCTGCAGGCCATGCGGGACAGACACATCGCACAGCAGGACCTGATCGCCGCGGGCAAGCGCGACGAGCGCATCGAGCGCCGGCGCCAGCAGCTGGCCCTGGCCCGGGCGGCCTGGGAGGGCATCCAGCCCGAACTCAGCCGCACCCGCGCTCTGCACCAGGAGGGCGCGCTGTCCGCCGCCGAGCTCGAGCAGATCGAGGGCCGGGAGCGCCTGCTCGCCATGGAGCTCGAGGTGGCCAGCGCCGCCCTCGAGCTGGTGGAGGCCGAGGCCCGGCCGGAGCGCCTCGAGGCCGCCAAAGCCCGGGTCGAGGCCGTCGAGGCTCGCATCAACGAGCTGGAGCTGCGCCTCGAGGGCGAGACCATCCGCAGCCCGATCACCGGGCTGCTCGAGATGGGCGGGCGCCGCGTCGTGCTTCGCGTCTACGACCTCGATCCCGTCTATCTGCGTGTCGCGCTACCCGAAGCCGACCGCCACCGCCTGCAGGTGGGCGCCGCGGTGCGCTTCCGCACCCAGGCTGTCCGCGACAGCATCTTCGAGGGAGAGGTGGTGGACATCAGTGAGGACGCCTCCCCGATGGCCAGTGGCCAGATCTTCTGGGTCAGCGCCGAGGTGTCCAACCCCGAGCAGATGCTGCGCTCGGGTATGTCCGGAGTCGCCCAGATCGAGCTCGAGGTCCCCCGGCGCGGCTTCCTCACCAAGCTGTGGGACGAGCTGATGGGGTTCGGACCATGACCCAACCCGTCGATCTCGGACGCTTCGAGCTCAAGTACGCCGTGCCGGTGGCGCTGCGGGACCGGGTGCTGGACATGGCGCGAGACCACGTGACGCCTGACGCCCACGCCCTGGACCTACCCGGAGGGATGAAGGGCTACGAGGTCCACAGCCTCTACCTGGACACTCCCGACCTGCAGGACTTCCAGCAGCGGCTGGCCGAGCGCAAGGTACGCGAGCGCCTGCGCGTGCGATCCTACGGCCCGCGAGAAGCCGGACCCTTCCCCGTGTTCCTCGAGAACAAGCGCAAGCTCGAGAACTGGGTCATCAAGGCCCGCGTCGCCCTGCCGGTGAACTCCGAGGTCTACATCGCCAGCACCGAGCCGGAGCCCTGGCGCCTCTGGACCCACGAGATCGGGGCCTCCGGTTCCTACACCGCGACCCACTTCGAGCGCCTGACCGGCAGCAGCCGCCGGGTGCCGGTCTCCGTGGTCCACTACACCCGCGAGGTCTTCGTGGGGCTCGACCCCGACCGCCCCAAGGTGCGCCTGACCCTGGACCACAACGTGACCGCCTCCACCCGCGACCTGGGCTACAACTGCCTCTACGCCCCCCCCGACGTCGAGCTGATCCCCCCCGACTGGCTGGTGCTCGAGATGAAGTTCGGCGGCACCAAGCCCGGCTGGATGCGCCGCATCTGCCGAGAGCTGAAGCTGCGGGCGGTGCCGGTCTCCAAGTTCGGCCTCAGCGTGGCACGGGGTGCGGCGGGCAACCGCTATCGGGAGGTGCGCTACCTCACCCCCAGGCCCATCCGCCGAGCGGGCCTGATGCCCCCCACCGTGGGAGCCCCGACGCGACCCAAGCTGGAGGTGAGCCCGTGACCGAGCTGGCGCTGGCCTTCGGCACCCCACTCAACCTGGGCGTCACCGAGATCTTCCAGGGGCTCCTGTTGGCCCTGCTGCTGGGCGTGGTCGTCGCCATGACCTACCGGGCCTCGGTACCCGGCCGCTCCCTCAACCCCTCCCTGCAGGGGGCCCTGGTCCTGCTGGTCATCATCGGCGCCATGGTCATGATGGTCATCGGCAACAACCTGGCCCGCGCCTTCACCCTGGTGGGCGCCCTGGCCATCATCCGCTTCCGCACCCGCCTGGCCAGCCCCTGGGACATCACCTTTGTGTTCTTCTCACTGGCGGTGAGCATCGCCTGCGGTGTCTTTGCTTTCAGGGTGGCCATCGTGGGCACCCTGGTGGCCTGCCTCACCGTGCTCGCCCTCCAGGCCACCATCCTCCGGCGCAACCGAGAGCCCAGCATGACTCTGCGCTGCGATCTGGCGGCCTACGAGGCACGGGAAGACGCGATAGCTCCGGTGCTCGAGCAATACCTCGCGAGCCACTGGCTCACCGAGGCCCGCTCCATGCGCTTCGGTGAGACCCTGAGCTACCGCTACCGGGTGCAACTCAGGGATCCCCGCCAGGTGGCCGACCTGCTGCAGGCACTGAGCGATATCGAAGGCGTCGAGCGCGTGATCCTCTACAGCGAGGCCGACGGCACGGGCAAGACCTCATAGAAGGTGGGCTGGCCGTCACGCCTCGGAGCTCCATGCCGACGCCGATCTCCCCGCACCTGCTGCCGCTGGCCGCGCTGCTGACGCTGGGCTGCTGGGGTAACAAAGAGGTGGAGTTCCCCCCGGGACTCGAGCCGCTCGCGGTCAACACGGCGCCCTGGCCGGAGCCCACAGCGGGCCAGGACTACCCGGAGGAGATCGAGCTGGTGGCAGGCGAGGACGACTTCCTCTGGGTCCACGCTCGGGCCTATGTGCACGCCGATCTGCCCACCACCTGGGAAGCCCTGCGAGACCCGGACGTCAACGCGGACCGTCGGCGGCTGGCCTCGTGGGAGGTCGACTACGACGTGCCCCAGACCTACGACTATTGCTACCAGCTGCACGTTGTGGTCGAGGACATCGTGACCCTCGAGTGGACCATCGACTGGAACCACGGGGTCATCAACGGCAGCCTCGACGAGCCCGAAGCCGTGGGCATCCGCTGGTTCAAGAGCGACGGCAGCTCCCTGATCGACATGCAGGCAGGCTCCATCTCGGCCTACCAGCTCGACGCGGAGATCACCGCTCTCGAGATCGTCTACCAGATCGAAGCGCCGGTCACGACTACCGACGACCTGCTCGAGTTCGTCGGGGATCTGTACGCCGACGTGGTAGCCTGGGTGCACGGCGAGCCCCTCCCCACCTACGAATGAGCCCATGGCCGCAGATCCCCCCCTCGTTACGGTCTGCATCGACGACACGGATCGGCCTGGAGACCGGAGCACCGCCCGCTTGGCCCTGGGCATCCTCGAGGTCCTCGGGGGCCGCTATCGCTGCCACTCCCTGACGATCCACCCGCACCTGTCCGCTCCAGGGCTGACCTGGGAAGAGAAGGGCAACCACTCCGCCTGCATGCGCTTCGTGGACGAGCCCGGGTTGAACCTGGACGACCTGGTCCACGAGGTCCACTGCCTGGTGCTCGAGGACTGGCGTGAGGGTAGCCACCCCGGCCTGTGCGCTGGGCGGGAGATCCCCGTGGAGGTGCAGGAGTTCGCCCAGCGCAGCCGCCTGCAGAAGCTCACCATCCAACAGGCCCAGACCGTCGCGGCCCGCTGCGGCCTGGTGCTCGAGGGCCTCGGGGGAACGGGCCGTGGTGTGATCGGCGCGCTGGCGGGAGCGGGCATGGCGGCCGCCGGCGGACCGGGCACCTACCTGCAGCTGGGCCCGAAGCCCTCGGAGCTCAGTGGGCTGATCTCCCCCAGGAAGCTCGGCCGGCTGGGCGTGGAGCGCTTCCTGGACGCCACGACAGGCCAGGACGTCGAGGTACGGCCCCTGTGGGTCTACCGCAAGCTCCACCCCGCCATGGTGGAGGGAGAGCCGGTGGTCTACGTGCAGACCACAGACAGCGGCGCACTCGCCTTTGTGGAGCTGGATCCCGTCTAGTACCCTTCCACAGGGATTCTGACCGGCTTCGTGAGCTACCCAACCCGATGTAGGGGC
>CAZHIK010000357.1:1440-8590 GCA_964532635.1 uncultured Enterobacterales bacterium | reverse complement strand
CCATGGACCGTAGGGGTTGCTGGTCCCTGGCTCCCGCCTGCGGCCTGGGCTTCTCCGAGGGGCCAGTGGGGGCCCACACGATGACCGTGGCGGGCGAACGCCGCCCGCAGCGCGAGGACATGTTGCGGGCCGCACGCCAGGTCGGGCTCCGGGACCGCGCGTCCAAGGCCGTCATCGACGAAGTCGCCGACATCGTCGTCTCACGTTGGCCGCGCCACGCCCGCGAGGCCGGCGTCAGCGCGTGGACCATCGAAGCGATCAAGCGCCGCCTGCCCTGACGCGGTCCCGGCTGGGCGCCGCGCCGAACTTGCGGCTGTACTCACGGCTGAACTGCGTGGGGCTCTCGTAGCCGACCTCGTAGGCTGCATCCGATACCCCGAGGCCTTCGACCTGCAGCAGGCGTCGCGCTTCGAGCAGGCGCAGCTCCTTCTGGTACTGCAGGGGAGAGGTAGCGGTGATGGCCTTGAAGTGCTTGTGGAACGAGGACGCGCTCATTCCAGCGATCCTGGCCAACTCCGCTCCAGCGACAGGCTTCCGGAAGTCGCGGCGAAGCACACCGATGGCCCGGGCGACCTGGCTGGCGTGGCTGTCGTGACGCAGCAGGTCGCGCAGCATTCCCCCCACCGGAGACATCAGCAGGTGGAAGTGCAGCTCACGGAGTACCGCAGGTCCGAGGACGCGGTCGCGGACGGGATCGGCGGCCAGCCGCAGGTAGCGCAGCAAGGCCTCGACCCACTCGGGGCCGGCCGCTCCCACCACGAAGGAAGCCGCCCGCGTGGGTTCGAGCACGTCGGCGACCTCCTCGTACAGCCCGCGCAGCAGCGACAGGTCGATGTGTTGGACCAGGGCGAGGTAGGGCGCCTCGCGGCTCGCTTCGGCCACCTTGGAGACCACAGGCAGGTCATGACTGACGAGCAACGCCTCGCCCACTCCGAAGCTCAGTGAGGCGCCCCCGATGACCACCTCCTTACGGCCCTGCAGGATCAGGCAGGTCATGGGCTCGTAGAGCGTCGCGTACAACGCGGTGGGTTCGGTGAGGCGAAGCAGCGCGAGTCCGGGCATGGGTTGCTCTCCATGACGAGCCAGAGCGCTGAACGCCAGCGTGCGTAGAGGGAGGAGGTGAGGAGTCATGTCAGCAGCATAGCGCCTCGCTGTGCCCGGCGGTGGATCCTGCAATCAACTGGAGATTCGGGCAGGTCCTGGACAGGATCGGGCAGGACAAGTTCATTCGCTCGCCGTAGCTTGGGAGCACACACCAGCCAGCGAGGTCACCATGACTGCCCACGCCCTCCCCCTCAGCGCCGATGCTCTCCTCCCCTACGTAGGCTTCGGCACCTACCTCATCTCCAACGACGACGCCTACGCCGCGGTTTCGGCCGCACTCGAAGCCGGCTACCGCCACATCGACACCGCCGAGGCCTACGGTAACGAGGCCGGTGTCGGCGCCGCCATCCGCGACAGTGGCATTCCCCGCGAAGAGATCTTCGTGACCACCAAGCTGTGGCCGGGCAACGCCGCCTGGGGCCAGACGCCCAAGGACGCCGCTGCCACCATCGCCTCCCTCGAAGCCAGCCTCGAGCGCATGGGCCTCGACAATGTGGACCTCTACCTGATCCACGCCCCCTACGCGCCCGATGATCGTCAGGCCCAGTGGCATGGCATGCTCGAGCTGAAGCGCCGCGGCCTGGCCCGTGCCATCGGCGTCAGCAACTTCACCGGCGCCCACATCGACCAACTCCTCGCCGCGGGCCTGCCCCTGCCCGACGCCGACCAGATCGAGCTGCACCCCTGGTCCCAGAAGCCCGAACTGGTGGCCTACCTGCGCAAAAAGAGCATCGCGCCCATCGCCTACAGCAGCCTGGTCCCCCTCTCCACCTGGCGCGCGGCTCCCGGCCACGACAGCGCCAAGACCGAGCAGATGCGAGCCGACGGCGAGCGCGCCGACTCCCCCTTCCGCCGCATGGCCGATCAACACGGCGTGACGGAGGCGCAGGTCCTGCTGCGCTGGGCCGTGCAGCAAGGCTACGCGGTGCTGCCTAAGAGCACGAATCCCCAGCGCATGGCCCAGAACCTGGACCTGTTCTCGTTCGCCCTCACCACGGCCGAGCTGGCCGAGATCGCGACTATGGACCGCGGCGGCGGCGTGGCTTGGCCGGTGGGCGATCCCACCCTGACCGACTGAAATCCAGGCGCACCGCTACAGCGACGCCACGATCCGCTCGCTCTCCGCCCACAAGCGGTCGGCGAGCGCTTCGTCGTTGGCGATGGCCTTGGGCTCCTTGACCTGGCAGTCGGCGAAGTACAGGCCCGAGCTGTCCGCCACGTCGGGGTGCACGGCCAGGTAGACCGTGGTGGCTGCGCCCTGGGGCACCGTCTTGAGGTTTTCGCGGCCGATGTCGTCGAGCAGCCCGTCGTAGTCGTCCAGGTGGCGGCCCAGGTTGGTCTGGATGACCCCCGGGTGCAGGGCGTTGGCGGTCTGCTCACCCGGGAGCGTCCGGGCCAACTTCTTGGCCATCAGCAGGTTGGCGAGCTTGGACTGGCCGTAGGTGCGCCAGGACTCGTAGTCCCGCTCGCCGCTCAAGTTGTCGAACTCGATGCCGCAGTCGGGCGCCCAGTAGTGCGCGCCGCTCGAGACCACCACCACCCGGCCGTCGTCGTCCAGCAGATCCAGCAGGCCCGTGACCAGGATGAAGTGACCGATGTGGTTGGTGAGGAACTGCAGGTCGAGGCCCAGGGTGGTGCGCGGCTCGGGCAGCGCCATGATCCCGGCGTTGGTGATGATGCCGGCCAGGGACTCACCCAGCCCGCGGACGGTCTCCACCGCCGCCCGCACAGAGGCGGGGTCCGACAGCTCACAGGCGACCGCTGTGCCGGGCACGCCGTGCTTGTCCAGGACGGCCTGCGCCTTGTCGGTGGAGCGAGCCAGGCCGATGATCTCGGCCCCCCGGAGCCCGAGGACCCGCAAGGTCTCCTCTCCGATGCCCGAGTTGCAGCCGGTCAGCAGGTAGACCTTGCCGCTCAGATCGATGCCTTCGCTGACTTGTTCTGCGGTGCTGTCGAAGCCGAACTCGCTCATGCTCTGCTCCCACCAAGTGGTGTGTGACAGGACGCTAATCACCCCAGCGTTTGGGGGAACCCTCAGCCTCGGCTTGTCACCGCAACGCGCGGGATATGCTGCCAGGCATCCCGCGCTCACCAGGGGGCTCGATCGTGAACTGGACCCGACTCATCCGACAGCTCTTCTGGGGATTTGGGTGGTTGGTCCTCACCTTCACCGTCGTCCCGTTCTGCCGCCTGCGCACCCGAGGTCGAAAGCACCTCCCCCGCACCGGCCCGGTGCTCATCATGGCCAACCACACCACCTTCTTCGATCCGGTGCTGGTGTACTGGAGCAGCCTGCGGCGAGTGCACGGGGTGGGATCGGACCAGGTCTTCAAGGCCCCCGTGATCGGGCCCCTGCTGACCTGGTTCAGCGTGATCCCGTTCGCAAAGGGCACCAAGGACCGGGCCGCCATGGCGGAGATCGACAAGCGCAGCAGAGAAGGCGCAGCGATCCTCATCTTCCCAGAGGGCAATCGCTCCTGGACCGGCCGGTTCGAGCCCATCAAGGACAGCAACGGCCGACTGGCCAAGCGCCTGGGCTGTGCGGTGGTCTGCTGCCGCTTCGACACCGGCCACCTGCACTGGCCTCGCTGGGCCAGGTACCCCCGCCTGCTCCCGGTCCACATCGAGTACCTGCCCCCTCGGACCTACGGCGACGACATGAGCGACGCCGAGGTGACCGCGGACATCGTCGAGCAGATCACCATCGATCCGCTGGCCGTCCCCGTGCCCCGCTGGTCATGGGGGTGGCGCCTGGCCTGGGGACTCGAAGACCTGCTCTGGGCCTGCCCCCACTGCTTCTCCACCGCGGGGCTCGAGCTGGTGGAGGGAGACGGCGACGCCATCCGCTGCCCCGCCTGCGAAGCCCAGTGGAGGGTGGACCTGGCCTGCCGCATGAACGCGGACTCGGGGCCTGCGATCACCACGTCGGTGGATGCAGCCTGGAAGGGCATGTTGGAGCACTTCGGTGTCGTGCCCGCGCTGGACCAGGACCGCTTCGCCGAGGACGGGCTGGCGCTGTCCTGTAGGGTCGCCGAGGTGGCGAAGGTGGAGCGCAGCACGAAGGAGCCCCCTCCCCTGGGCCGGGGGCGCCTGCTGCTGTACCGGGACCGCGTGGTCTTCGGCTGCCCCGATGCTCCGCTACAGATCCCGCTGACGTCGGTGAACTCGGTGATCATGCAGCTCGGCGACAAGCTCCAGCTGCGGCTCGAGGGCACCACCTACCAGCTCGATCCCCACGGCCAGCGCAAGCAGATGTGGCTCTACTTCTTGCGGGCCCACCTCAAGCGGGTGCGAGCCCAGCGAGCCTGACGGCTCGAGGGCGATCCGGCCGGGCTCGTCGAAGCTCGGAGGGCTACATCCAGCGGGCCATGGATTCCAAGCTCCACCGCCCCGAGCCGCATCGGCTGCAGCACACTCGCCGTGTCGACGCGGACACGTCCCCAGAAAGAGCGGCAGGCTGGCTCCTCCAGGGCGACACGCTGCGGCTCTCCGACAGGTATGGCCTCGGCCTGGACATCCTCGAGCAGCTCCTCCCGCTTCTCGAGCCGCCCGGCGAGGGCGCGCCCTTCGCCCAGCGCCGCGCCTTCCAGGCCCGCTATCGCCAGGCCGCCCTGCGCTTGCTCGCTCCGATTCGCGACCACCGCGTGGACCTCGAGGCCGCCCCCCCGGTGGGCTTCCTCGCGGAGCTGTACCCGGAGCTTTCCCACTTCGCCCTGCCCGTGGTGGAGCTCGAAGACATGGCCAACGCCTGGCGCCGCTACCGCGATGGTGTGCACCTTGCAGTGCTGGGCCAACGCGTCCACCCCTTCTACGGCACCTACGCGCCCACCCGCACGGCCCACCTCGAGCTGTTCGCCACCTGGCTGAGCGGCTACGCAGGCGCCCGCGCCGTGGCGGTGGACGTGGGCACCGGCTGCGGCGTGCTGGCCCTGATGCTGGCCCGCGCTGGCTTCGACCGGGTGCTGGCCACGGACATCAATCCCAACGCCGTGGAGAGTGTCCGGCGCGAGCTGCAGCGCCGCCCCGAGCCTCCCCCCATCGAACCGCGCCTTCGTGACCTGCTGGGCCAGGCTCGCACCCAGGCGAACCTGATCGCCTTCAATCCGCCCTGGACCCAGGGTGAGGTGCACAGCCCCCTGGACGCCGCCCTGCTCTTCGAGGAGGGCCTCTTCGAGCGCTTCTTCGATCAGGCGCTGAGCCACCTGGCTCCTGGGGGCCGCGTGGTGCTGCTCTTCTCCACCATCATGCAGCTGGTGCAGCCTGAGCTTCCCCATCCCATCCTCAGCGAGCTGGAGCGGGGTCGCTTCGTCCTGGTGGATAAGCTCCAGCGCCGCATCCGGCCGAAGCGCGACGATCGAGGAATTCGCCGCCGTACCCGCGAGCGAGTGGAGCTGTGGGAGCTGGCGAGGGGGGGCGCCCGCTGACGGCACTAGGGCATCAGCGCCCACAGGTCGGCCACGGGGGTGGAGCGCCCCACGCTCTCGACATCCCAGTCGATGTCCCAGACCACCTCGCCCTCCGGCGTGACCTCCCGCAAGCGGGAGCCGCTACCGTAGTTGTGCAGGATGTTGCCCCCCGGCAGCCGGTGGGCCTCGCCCAGGGTGTCGGCGAACACACCCTGGCCTTCCCCGAAGCTCCAGACCTGCTCGAGCAGCTGGGCGTCGGCGTCCAGGGCGTACTCGCGCACCACGGTCTCGCTGCCATCCTCGACGACCTCTGCAGAGACCAGCAGGTGGCCTTGCTCGGTGAAGTGGGCGCCGTGCTGCCACCAGAAGGCGGTGTCGGAGGAGGCGAAGCCCCAGGCGCCGTCCAGGTGGCCGAACCAGCGGGTGGCCTCGCCGCTGGCGCGGTCGATCTCCACCACCGTCTCCTCCGAGTACAGTGAGTAGAGGAAGCGATCCTCGTCGGGGTCGTACCAGAGGGTGTTCGAGCCGCACCACTCCCAGCTGGCCCCGATGGGCTCGAGGAACACGAAGCAGTCGAACAGGGTGGTGGTGCTGCCGTCAGGGGCACGCACCACGATGGTCTCGTTGCCGTCGTCGTGGGCCGCCCAGGCGATGGAGCCGTCGGGCATGTCGGTGAAGGGGTGATGCAGCCCCGGGGTCTGCACGGTCTCCGCCACGGTGCCGTCGATGTGCATCCGCAGCACCCGCGAGCTGGCCCCCCCGTCGAAGATCGACCAGAAGCTGCCTTCGTCCACCAGCAGCTGGCTGCCATCCCAGGACACGCGAGGGTGCAGCGTGGTGGTGCCCACGCTGTTGAGCCGGGCCCAGACCGCCCGCCCCTGGCGGTCGATGATGGTGGTGAACATGTAGTGGCGGTTGGTGCCGGCCAACGAGGTGAACAGGTAGGGCATCTCGGGATCCCAGGCCGCGCTGTCGGATACCAGCACGGTGGGCTCGGGGAAGTGCTCGTGGGGCTCCCCGGTGACCGCGGCGTGCTCGGCGCTGTACAGGGCACCCTCGCCAAAGTCGTTGGCGATCCGGAAGCTGGCCTGGCTGGAGTAGGGCAGGCCAAGCAGCAGCTGGGAGACCGGCCCCGCCTCGACCTCCAGCGGCGGGGAGCTCATCCAGACCCCGTCGTCCACGCTGTACTCCACCCAGATCAGGGCTGGAGCGCCCTGCTCCCATGAGACCGTGAGCAGGGTCTGGTAGTCCGGATCCAGGGCTGTGCTCGGCTCCGAGACCTGGACCTCGTCGTAGACCGGGGCTGCGCTGTCCCCTGGGCTGTCGCCAGGGCTGTCCACGCCCTGGGGCTCGCAGCGGCAGGCGAGCAGGACGACGAGGGGGAGCGCAGGGCGCATGGAGGCTCCGAGCAGGAACTCCGCCCTAACGCGCTCCAGGGTTAGACTGCCGGCGACCCCCTGCAGGAGCGCCCGTGGCGCCACGACCGGCCCGGCCCCGCACCTTGTTCAGGGCCCTGCTGGGCCTGGCCGTGGCTGCGCTGCTGCTGCTGGCGGCCGAAGGGCTGGTGCGGCTCGGCCTGGGTGCTCCCCCCGATCCCCCTGGGCTGTGGCAGCGCTGGGATCCCCGTCGGCCCAGCTTCG
>CAZHIK010000357.1:0-1430 GCA_964532635.1 uncultured Enterobacterales bacterium | reverse complement strand
GGCGTGGTGCTGGCCCGCTACCAGGACCGCTCCGAGCCCGCCCGCTTCGCCGTCAGCCCCGATCCGGCGCGGCCGCGGGTGATCTTCCTGGGCGGCTCGTCGATGCACGGCGGCAGCAAGATCGCCACCGAGCTCGAGATACCGGCGGTCACCCAGCGGCTGCTGGCGGAGCGAGGTCTCGAGATCGAGGCCCTCAACCTGGGCAACCCCAGCCTGGACAGCCACCACATCCGCGCTCTGGCCCTCGAGGCCCTGGCCTTCGGGCCCAGACTGCTGGTGATCTACACAGGCCACAACGACCTCGGGAACACCCTGCAGGAGCAGCGCTACGGCAGCTTCGGCGGCGCCCTCACCGTGCGGCTGCGCCTGCTGCTGTGGCACAGCCGCGCCTACCTGCTGCTGCGAGACAGCCTGCGCCCAGACGGCGACGGGACCATCTCCGGCCAGCGGCCAGCGCGGCCGAGCCAAGGCACCGAGCCCATCAGCGACGCCCAGCGCCTGCTGGCCGCCGAGGCCCTGCAGCGCAACCTCGAGGCCGTGGCTCGCGAGGCCGAGGCGCAGGGCGCAGGCCTGATACTGCTGACACCACTGTCCAACTGGATCATGTGTCAGCCCATCGGGCGCGGCTGTCCCGAGGCCCGCGCGCACATCGACCTGGACGCGTACGGAGGCCGCCCCCTGCCCCCGAGTGCCAGCCCAGCCCTCGAGCAGGCCCTGGCCGCCCATCCCGACTGCGCCGAGCTGCTCCATGCCCGGGGTCGGCAGCGCCACGTCCAGGGGCTCGCCGGAGCGGGCGAGGACCTGCGCCGGGCCCTGTCCACAGATCCCTCACCGATGCGCGCCACCGCGGCGATGACCGACGCCATCCGGGCCGCCGCCGACAGCAGCAGCGCAACGCTGGTGGATCTCGAGGGGTTGGTGATGGAGCAGCACGGCGTACCCCCCACGAGCTGGTTCGTGGACTGCCTGCACTACACCCCCCAGGGTCACGCCAACGTGGCCGGCTTGCTGGCCGACACCATCGAAGCGGAGCTGTAGGCCTACTCGCTACTCGAGGGAGCAGCTCTCGTCGAGGCTGAGGTCGAGCAGCTGCTCCCGGTCCAAGGCGATGGGCTCGTCTGTGATGGGATCGATGCTGCCGGCCCACCAGCCTGTGTTGAGGCCGTACGCGCCGTAGAAGGCCTGCATGTAGTAGGCCGTCAGCAGATCCTCGGGGGGACTGATGTAGATGGACAGCACCGCCAGCTCGTCGTAGCAGGCCAGGTAGGTGGGGTAGTCGCCGTCGCTGATGCCCCCGGACAGATCGGCGTCGAGGTAGGCCACGGGGATCTCGATGGCCATCTCGAGGCCGACCTGCTCGTCGGACATGAAGTGATCCGCCGACGGCACCTCGTCGACCGTGATCTCCCAGGGCGCCGACAGGGGCTGCT
>CAZHIK010000356.1:0-8591 GCA_964532635.1 uncultured Enterobacterales bacterium | reverse complement strand
GCTTCCCCCTCCTCGGCCTGCCCGTGGGCGACACCATGGCCGCCAGCACCGACGAGGTGCGGTCCCTCGGCCGCCAGGTGCTCGAGCCGGTGGAGGGCCGCGTGTTCTCGGGCCACTGCACCGGCCGCAAGGCCTTCGCCATCCTGGAAGAGGTGATGGGCGAGCGGCTCCAGCCCTTCCACACGGGGTCGCGGCTGGAGCTCTGAGGATCGGCCACCCCTCCGAAGTGCAGGGCCAAAGCATCTGACCCCCGGGTGACCCCGCAGGTCCACCCCGGGCACCGTATGTTGCGAGCGTCAACAGCCAGTGATTCTTCGGAACGAAGGAAGCCACCATGATCGCCGTGATGATCCTCGCCGCCAGCGTCGCCTCCGCCCAGGACTGCCAGCCCGTCTCCGCCGAGCGCATGTCGAGCATGATGCAGCAAGCCCTGCTGGACTTCGCCACCCTGGACGAAGACAGCTTCTACGCCTCCACGCAGCAGGCCTCCGAGTCCCTGCCCTGCCTGGACGAGGTGCTCCTGGCCCCCAACGCCGCAGCGTTCCACCGGCTGATGGGGCTGCAGGCCTTCTTCGACGGCCAGGACGAGGTCGCCGTGACCTCCTTCCGAGCCGTCATGGCCATCGAGCCCGACTACGAGATCTCCGCCAAGCTCGCCCCCGAGGGTGGCAAGCTGCACCGCCTGTGGACCCAGGCCAAGGACGGCCCCAACCCCTTCGTGGGCTCCTTCACCGCTCCGGGCGGCATGTACACCTGGGTCGACGGTGCCGAGGGCACCCTGCAGGCCGAGGATCTGCCCAGCATCGTTCAGTACGGCCTCGACATGGACCAGGTTCGCTGGACCGCCTACCTGCAGCCCGGCGAGACCCCGCCCAGCACCATGCCCGGCGTCGGCCTGGTCGTGGCACAGCCCGAGCCGGAGCCTGATCCCCAGCCCGAGCCCGAGCCCGAGCCTGAGAGGACTCGCCAGATCGAGACCACCCCCGCTCCGGAGCCCGTGGTCGCCAGCGCTTCTGGACCCACCCCTCGTCGTGACCTCGTGGACGCCGAGGCCCCCGAGAAGACCAAGAGCGGTGGCAAGGGTGGCCTCATCGCCGCCACCGTGGTCTCCGGAGTGATGGCGGGCGGCCTGTACGGCGGCGCCACCTACATGCGCGGCGAGTACGACCGCTATCCCACCCGCGAGAGCTACCTGATGACCAACGGTGCCTTCTACGGCGCCATCGGCATGGGCGCGGCCACGGTCACCTTCGGCAGCCTGGCGGTGTTCACGAAGGGTCGCTAGGGGCGCCAGGTCCCAGCACCAGCGGCCAGCGCGACAGATCGCTGCGGCCGATGGCCGCCATGACCACCATGAACACCCCGAAGACCAGGGCCAGGAACGTCAGGCCTCGGAACACGGGCAGCAGGAACACCAGGGACAAGCCCGCGGTGAGCACTATCAGCGCGGGCAGGGCCACCGCGAAGGCCAGCCGGCGCCCCAACACTCGGGGGAAGTAGATCAGGAACATGCACAGGGTGAGCGCCAAGGCCAGGCCGAAGGTGGGCAGGGGGCTGGCGAAGCGCACCAGGTAGGTCACGAACAGGAAGTAGAAGACGTCGATGGTGGCCAGGAACAGGTAGTGGAAGGCCGAGAAGCGCAGGCCCCAGGTCTGACCGAAGACGAACACCACCGCCAGCAACAGGCCCAGAGACACCGGCCCTGACATCACCAGCTGCTGCACCTGGCCCAGGGACTGACCCACCGCCCGGAAGCTCACGCCGAGATCCTGGGCGGTGGTGAAGTCCTCGAGGTCCACCCGGATGCTGGCACCGTCGGCGCTGCGCTCCAGTGTGTGGGGTAGGCCCACCCGCCACAGCTGAAACGAGGGGGTGTCCACCGTGACGGTGGCACCGAAGCTCGGCTGGACCTGGAAACGATCCCGGGACAGCAGGTAGCGCCAGCGGTCCATGCCCTTGGTGGTGTAGCGGATCTCCACCGGCACGATCTCCCCAGGCTCCAGGTCCTCCAGCAGCACGAAGGGCTGACCGATGGCCGGCCGCAGGGCCTCGTCGCGGCGCCCGGGCAGGGTGATGGTGTAGCTGTGCAGGATGCTGGCCTGCTCGGGCAGGGTCAGCTCCACAAACAGCCGCCCACCGTGGTCGGGGTGGCCGTGGACGAGGTAACGATCGACGCTCTGGGCCTCGAAGGCCCGGAAGCGCAGCCAGCCCTGGCGCCGCTCGCCGTAGCGCAGGTCGGTGGTCAGCTGGATGTCTTGGGGCAGCAGCGGCAGGGTCTCGGTCTTGTCCACATCCACCCAGTCCTCGACGATGGCGTTCAGCTCCGGCTCCACCCAGCTCCGCTGCAGGTGGAAGCGTGGCGGAGTCACGTCGATCACCCCACCCCAGGAGCCCTGGAAGTCACGGTAGGCCTGCCCGTAGCTGCTCTCCTGCCGCTCGCCGATGCGGGACCCGGCCAACAGCAGCACTGCCGAACCCAGGGCCAACAGGCAGCTCAACCACACCGCCAGGCCGATCAGTCGCAGCGCGACACCACCTGTCCTGCTCTCCATGCTCCCTCCTCGCCCGGTCCCCGGGTCTGCCCGCAGCCTAGCCAGAGCCCGCTCCGCTCGGACACCGTGCACGGGATCTGCACGGAGAAGACACCCGCTCGCTCGAGGAGTGATCGCTCCACGCCCTTGCGCGCACTGCACAACCGTCAGAGACTGGCCGGGCGAACATCAGAGTCTTCGGAGAAACGATGGCGATGTCCGTCTGGACCACCCTGTTGATGGCCTCGTTGGCCCTGGGCGCCCCCGAGGCCGGCGACGAGCCCTCACCCGATGCCACGCAGCGCGATGCCTCCGCCCATCGCGAGGTGCTCACCATGGCCGTGGAGCTGAAGGAGTCCGGCGAGGAGGACTCGGCCCATGCCAGCCTGGGCTGGCTGCTCGAGCAACCCCTGGAGCCATCCCTCCGGACCGAGGTCGAGGCCCTGCAGGCCACCCTCCCCCGCCGGCGGCGGGACGTCATGCCCGCCCTACGGCTGGCGGCCTGGCAGACCGCCCTTGGCAGCTACCTGCTGGGCCCCCACATGGCCCGGATGACCTACGATCCCCTGCGCTCGCCCACACCCTACTTCGTGGGCGCCGCTGGCGGCGCGCTGGTGGGCACCGGCTCCGCCATCGCCATGGCCGTGGGCCCGGGCCTCGACCACGGCCAGGCCAACGCCATCATCGCCTCCCAGCAGCTGGGCGGCTGGAACGGCGGGGCCATCGCCTGGCTGGTCGCCGAAGACGAGGTCAACAGCTCCATCGGCCTGATGGCGGGCGTGGGGGCGGGCACCGTGGGGGGCTACCTGCTCACCTTGGCGGACCCCCGCCCCGGCACCGTACTGGGTGCCCACAGCGGCGCTGTCTGGGGCTTGGCCTTCGGCCTGGCCGGCGCAGAGATGCTGGAGCTGTGGGACACGGATCAGCAACTGCGGGCCATGCTCATCTGGAGCGACATCGGCACCCTCGGCGGGCTGCTTCTGGCCCACCGCATGGACCTCTCCCGCGCCCAGGTCTGGGCCTTGAACCTGGGCGGCGTAGCCGGCCTGGCCACCACGGTGCAGGTGATGGCCCTCGTCGCCGCGAGCGGCAACTACGAGGACCAGACCGCCATCGGGATCGGCATGGCAGGCACCCTGCTCGGCGGCGGGGTCGGCCTGTGGCTGGCTGCCCGCAGCGATCGCGACGAGGATCGCGGCATCACCGCCAACGCCCTGATCTCGGGCACCGACGACGAGATCCGGCTGGGCCTGCCCCTGCCGATCCCCATCCCCAGCGACGACGGCGCAGCCTACGGCCTGCCCCTCGTGGCGTACCGTTTCTGAGGAGGGCGCGATGATGTACAGCCTGCTGCTCTCCGCTACCCTGGCGCTCGGCGCCCAAGAACCCGAGCGCACCTGGGTGCCGACACCGGAGCCGGTCGAGGAAGCCCAGCCCGAGGACACACCAACCCTCGATCCCGGCCTCGCGGCCGCCATGCAGGTCGCCCAGGACCTCGCCGCCGACGGCGACTACGAAGCCGCCCGCGGTGTGCTGCACTGGGCGCTGGACCAGGAGCCCCCCGACGACTTACGCATCCAGCTGGCTCTGCGCCTGGCGGATCTCCCGGACCTCGAGGAACGAGGGCGCGAGCTCGGCCCCACCCTCAGGCTCGTGGCCTGGCAGGGCACCCTGGGCACCGTAATGCTCGGTCCCGTGCTCTACGCCACGGAGGCCATGGGCTGGGACGAGCGGCCCTACTTCGCCACGGCCATGCTGGGGGGCGGCCTGGGCGTCGGTGGCGCACTGTGGCTTCACAACAAGCACGGCCTGACCTCCGCCCGCAGCTCCACCATCATGGGGGTCCAGCAGCTGGCCCTGCTGGACTTCGCTGTCGCCGGCTACGCCATCGCAGAGGACGATGCCGACGTGGCGGTGCCCGCCGGGCTGCTGCTGGGCACCGGGGTGGGGACCGCCATCGGAACCCACTGGGCCCTGAAGGACCCCGACCCCGCCGCGGCCCTGGCCATGCAGTGGGGCGCCTGGTGGGGAGCCGGCCTGGGCGTCGCGGTGATGGGCTACACCTACGCCTTCGACACCATGTACGAGGACGCCATCTACCCCATCACCCTGGCCGCCAACCTGGGGGCGGTGGGTGGCTGGGCCCTCACCCGCGGCCTGGGCGCCACCCGCCAGGACGTGCGCATGTTCAACGCCGGAGCCCTGGTCGGCGGGCTGGGCAGCTACGGCTTCGCCTGGATGACCAGCAACATCGTCTGGTACACCGAGCACGGCGTGGTGGCCTTCGTCACCCTCTCCACCGTCGCCGGGGGCGCTGCCGGGGTGGCCCTGAACCGATGGATGGTCACGCCCCCCGCCGATCGTCGCTTAGGACGCCGCAAGCTGGCGTCCATCACTCCACCCACCCCCCCCATCGTGGCCCACGAGGGCCGCGCCCTGCCCGGGGTCCTGCTCACGGAGGTCCGCTTCTGATGCGCGCTCACCTCACCCTGCTCCTCGCCCTCCCCCTCTCCGCCTGCACGGCCATGGACCCCAACCCGGACCTGTACCGGGTCAACAGCTGCAACCAGCTGGGCAACGCCATGGAGCGCATGGCCCGCAAGGAGGTGCTCTGGGACTACCGCTGGGCCCCCGGCGACGTCCTGGCGGGCTGTGCCGAGTACGCCATGACGTCCGACCAGGGCATGAGCTCGGCTCCCGAGTCATACTCCGAGACCAACATCCAGGAAGAAGGCGTGGACGAGGCCGATCTGGTCAAGACCGACGGCATGTACCTGTACAGCCTGGCCGACGGCCACCTGGTGACCAGCCTGGCCTGGCCCTACGACCAGGCCCAGGAGATGAGCCGGGTGGCCCTGGATGGTGAGCCCGAGGGCATCTACCTGTACAACAGCACGGTGGTGGCCCTGTCGCAGGTCACCGGCGAGGCCTCGCCCCGCTCCGGCGCCCGCATGATCATCAATGACGACGAGCCCCGCACCCTGGTGACCATCATCGACGTGTCCAACCCCGGCTACCCCGAGGTGCTCCGTGAGACCTACGCGGAAGGCCGCATGGAGGCCACCCGCCGCATCGCCAACCGCCTGTTCGTGGTCACCTACCAGGACCTGCGGATCACCGACGGCGCAATCAGCGTCCGCAGCGCTCGCAAGCGCCTGCGCCAGACCCAGCCATCGGACTGGCTGAGCTGGAGCGCCGACCACCGCTTCGTTGATGGCGCCTGGCAGATCGAAGAGGACGCGGTGTGCGACTGCACCGACGTGTGGGTCAGCGACCGCGAAGGCGGCACCTACCTCACCACGGTCATGTCCCTGGACCTGGACGATCCGCAGTCCGCCTTCGCCGGCGAGAGCGTGGTGGGCGAGGCCGAGACCGTCTACGCCAGCACCAACGCCATCTACGTGGCGGCCACCGAGTACACGCAGGGTCCCTTCCCAAGCATCGACGGCAGCCTGGACACCATCCTGCACAAGTTCGACATCGGCGCCGACGATCCCAACCCCAGCTACGCCGCCAGCGCCAAGGTCACCGGCACGCTCAACGACGAGTTCTCCCTGGGCGAGCACGAAGGGGTGCTGCGGGTGGCCACCACCCACCAGGACTGGCCCATCTCCGCCGAGGTCCACGCCCTGCGGGAAGACAGCGGCAGCTTCGAGCTGCTGGACAGCCTGAAGGGACTGGCCGAGGGCGAGAGCATCTTCGCCGCCCGCTTCATGGGAGACATCGGCTACCTGGTCACCTACGAGGTCCAGCTGGGCGACCCGCTGTTCACCATCGATCTGTCCGACCCCAGCGACATCCGCGAAGCCGGGGCCCTGGAGGTCCCGGGCTTCTCCACCTACCTGCACCCCATGGGCGAGGACCACCTGCTGTCGGTGGGCATGGACGAGACCGAGGAGGGCAACTGGGACTGGAAGCTGGCGGTGTCACTGTTCGACGTCAGCAACATGAACAACCCCACCCTGGCCGACAGGGTGCTGCTGGACGCCAGCGGCTCCGAGGCCATGAACGACCACCACGCCTTCAACTACTTCGCCGACCAGAACGCCCTGGCCATCCCCAGCTGGGCCGAAGAGGCCGAGCCGGTGCTGGAGGTCCTGGACGTCACCACCGAGGGGCTGAGCTACACGGGCCAGCTGGACCAGGCCCAGCTGCTGAGCGCGTTCTCTGCCGAGGCCTGGACCTGTGCCCCCGTGCGGCGCTCGGTGATCATGGACCGCTACGCCTACGCCATCGGCTCAGCCGGCTTCACCGTCGCCACCCTGGACGCCCCCAGCGAGATCCTGGCCGCGGTGCCCTTCGAGGGGCTCGATCCCTGCAGCGACTACAACTGGGAAGAAGGCGGCGAGTGGGACACCGGGTGGTGGTAAAGTCCTGCCGGCATGCACGCCGGCCCCACCCAGATCCCCGTCCTCCTGGCAGCGATCCTGCTGTGCGGGTGCTCGCCTGACGGCATCCAGGACCTCGAGGCGTCTCTGTCCACAGAGGTCTCCACCGTGGTGGAGCTGAGCTGGCGCACCGAGGATCCCGGCTACGCCTGGGTGGAGTTCGGTCTGGACGAGCAGCGGCAGCGCTCCACTCCCATCGTGGAGGGCACGGACGGGCAGCACAGCGCCCAGCTGCTGGGCCTGCCGGCCCTGAGCACCGTGTACTACGAGGTCATCACCGAGACGGACCGGACCGTGCACCGCCAGCAGGGCGAACTGGCCACCGGAGGCCACCCCGCGGGGCTGCCGGACCTGATCGCGACCACTCACGACGAAGCGGCCCTGTCCCCCGAGCCCTACCTGCTGATGGGGCTCGTCGGCGCCGAGAGCTTCGTGGTGATGGTCGATCGCAGCGGCGAGGTGCTGTGGTGCCTGCCTGCACCCCAGGCCGAGGACGGGGTGGTTCCCACCACCGCTGCCTGGGACCCGCAGGGCCCGGGCCTGTTGGTGGGGGAGTTCCTCGTGGACTCCCTGGCGCTGGTCTCGGAGCCCGAGCCGACCCACAGCCAGGCTGTGTACCTGGATCTGGGGGGCACCGAGCGCGACCGCACGGACCTGGGCGTCGCCCACCACGATCTGGTACAGCTACCCGACGGCACCCTGGCCACCATCGGTGCCGACGTCCGCGACTGGGTGGATCCCGAGCAGGACGACCAGATCCGTGTGCTGGGCGACGCCATCGTGCTGATCCCTCCGCAGGGGGAGGCCGAGGTGATCTTCTCCACCTGGGACTGGGCCGAGCCCGAGGCACACGCCCGCTTCTACGAGATCGGCCCCAGCTACGGTGACTGGACCCACGGCAACGGCCTGGCCTACCACGCCGACCGGGACTCCTTCCTGCTCTCCCTGGGGATGCTGGACACCGTGCTCGAGGTCTCTCGCTCCACGGGTGAGGTGCTCCGAGAGTTCGGCCCCGGGGGCTGGGCGGTCCAGGACGGGCTGGCCTTCACCTTCCAGCACGACCCCCACTGGACCGAGGAAGGCACCCTGCTGATGAGCTCCCTGGTGGGCCACGACAGCCGGGTGATGGCCGTCGAGTACCAGCCGGACGAAGAGGTGGAGGCCCTGTCCTACGTCTGGAGCTACGGCGCCAACGAGGAGTACACCAGCGTGGCCGGGGGCGAGGCCATCCGCACCGCCAACGGCAACACGCTGCTCAACACCGGCTACCACGGGCTGCTGGTGGAGGTCACCCCCGAGCGGGAACCGGTCTGGGAGCTTTCGAGCTCCATGGGGCACGTGATGGTGTCGGTGTCGCCGTTCGAGGACTTCTACGGGCCGTGATGGATCACAGATCCACCTGACAGTGCCCCTCGCCGTCCACGTGGCCCAGGGTGCGAGTCAAGGAGGCGATGAAGGCGTACAAGTCCAGCACATCCGACTGGGACCCGACGTCGTAGCCCAGCTCTGCCACGCTCACGGCCTCGAGCTCCTCGACAGTGACCTCACCGTCCTCGTCGGCATCGGCGTCCACGATGGCCTGTCCCCGCAGGGAGGCGTCGGGATCTTCGAGGCTGTCGTAGAACAGGTGATCGCCGTGGACCGTCAGCTCGGTCTCGTCCTCGCCGCCGGC
>CAZHIK010000355.1:0-8598 GCA_964532635.1 uncultured Enterobacterales bacterium | reverse complement strand
ATCGAAGGCAGCGAGCGCCTTGCAGGGGTCAAGACGGTGGCCCAGCTGGCCCAGGAAAAGGGCGAGGTGGTCCTGCCCGAGAACGAGAGCGTCACCCCGGACAACATCCACCTGATCCGGCAAGGACTGAAGCCGGGGCAGGTGAGGGAGGGGGGGAGCTGGTAGGATCACCTCCCTCACCGGAGTTCCACCCATGCGCACCGCCCTGCTCGCTCTTCCCTTGCTGCTCACCGGCTGCCCGCCCATCGACGAGGGTGACTGCACGTCGATGGGCTGCGTGGACGGCCTCGAGGTCTTCTTCGTGCGTGACGCCTACGAGCCCGGGGTCTACGCGGTGGAGATCGACCTGCACGGTGCGGTCATCCACTGCCAGGCCACCATCCCCCTCGAGACCGACGGCAACGACGGCTGCACCGATGATCGGGCCCACCTGTTCCTCAGCGGCTCCGAGCTGGACACGGCCGAGCAGAGCGTCGATGGCTTCTACCTGGACAGCACGGACATGGGCGCCATCGCCGTGACCGTGAGCTTGGACGACGCCCAGCTCGGCTACGCGGCCTTCGAGCCCGACTACCAGACCCTGCAGCCCAACGGCCCGGAGTGCGACCCCACCTGCCTGTACGCCACCCGGGAGATCCAGCTGGATTAGGCGCCATGCGTGATGGCCCCATCCGCCGCCTGATCAAGCTCTTGGCCCGCGGGGTCCAGGGGGTGGACCTGGGCCTCGGGCGGCTGGTGCTGCGGCTGCGGGGGGAGCAGCAGTACCGGCTCGAGGGGTACTGCTCGCGCTGCGGCGCCTGCTGTGAGCACCCCACCATCGTGCTGCCCCGGTACCTCTACCTGCTGCGGTCCTATCGCTGGCTGGTGCTGTTGTGGCATCGCTGGGTCAACGGGCTGGAGCTCGAGGCGATGGATCGCCGCCACTGCGCAATGGTGTTCCACTGCACCCACTTCGATCCCGACTCCCGCAGCTGCGACAGCTACGGCAGTCGCCCCACCATGTGCCGCGACTACCCGCGGGCCCTGCTCTACCAGGCCGCCCCCGAGTTGTTCCCCGGCTGCACCCACCGCATCGTCTACCGCCACGCCAAGGCCTTCGACCAGGCCCTGCGGGACCAGGACCTGCCCCCCGAGCAGCTCGAGGAGCTACGGCGCCGGCTTGGGCTGGACTGAGTCCGCGGGCACCACCTCGAAGCCCTCGAGGCGCACCTTGGCGTCGGCCTGCACCCGCTCCAGCAACGCGACCGGATCGCCGGTGCGGGTGACCCCGTCGATGGGCACCAACAGCAGGTCGGCGTCCTTGCCCACGATCAGCGAGCTACCACCATCGGTGAAGGCCAGATCCCCTACGCGGCCGGGATGCTCGAGCCACAGCTCCGGCTCGCCCAGGGAGATCTGCCACACCAGCACCGAGCCGTTCTTGTCCAGGCTGGCGATCCTCCCGGTGGACTGGTGCAGGGAGAGGTTCTCCACGGCGTGCTTGTGCCCGAGGAAGTGCCGCACCGGCTGGCGGGTGTCGGCGTCCCACAGGATGATGCGCTCATCCCGGCTGGCCGTGAGCAGTCGGTGGGTGCCGGGGACCCACTCGAGGTCGTGGATCCAGTCGGTGTGCCCCTCGAGGGTGCCGAGGAAGCGGCCCTCAGGGAGGGTCCACAGGTAGACCTCGGAGTTGCCGCCCGCCCCCGCCACCAGCTGGCCATCGGGGGAGATGGCGACTTGCTCGTAGTGGGCCTCCAGCTCCCGAAGCTCCAGGAGCGGCTCGTGGGTGACCACGTCCCAGGTGCGGAGGGAGCGATCCCCCGAGCCCGTGGCCAGGGTGCGCCCGTCGGGCGAGAAGTGCAGGCTCCAGACGCTCGAGCTGTGGCCCTCGAGGGGGATCAGCTTCTGGGTGGCCACCTCCAGCAGCCGCACCACCCCGCGCTCCCCTCCCAGGGCCACCTTGGTGCCGTCGGGGGAGACACCCACGGCGTAGACCTCGTCGCCGAGATCGTGGGAGAGGATCCGCGGCGGCCCGAAGGCGTGCAGGTCGAACAGCTCCAGCTGGCCGGTGACGCTGGTGGTCACCATCCAGCGGTTGCCGCTGTCGTGGTCCATGGTCTCGATGGGCTCGGAGAGGCGGTGGCCCACCGGGACCAGATCCTCAGCCAGCCGCCAGAGCCGGAGCTGCTTGTCGTAGCCTGCCGAGGCCATCAGCTCGCCATCAGGTGAAAACGCGACCCTGGAGACGGCGTCGGCGTGGTCCCAGACCATGCCGAGGCGGCGCCCGTCCTTGGCGTCCCAGATCTGGATCGTGCCCTTGGCACCGGCCGCGGCGATGAGCGCGCCGTCGAGGCTGAACGAGGAGTTGAAGAAGTAGTCCTCGTTGGACTCCATCTCGTTCAGCAGCTCGCCACTGTGAGCGTCGACGATCCTCAGCTTGGCGTCGGTGGAGGCGGCCACCAGCTGCTCCCCGTCGGGGGAGTAGGACAGGCCGTAGACATAGGCGGTGGTCTCGAGCGGGATTCTCCGCAGGGTGGCGCAGGTCCGGGAGTCCAGGATCCGCAAAGGCCCCTCGAAGCTCGCCACGGCGATGCGCTGGCCGGAGGGGTCGACGTCCACCCGGGTGACCTTGGTGGCGCTGCCCTCGGAGAGGCAGAGCTGTTCCCCGGTCTCGGGGTCCCAGGTGGCGACCGTGGTGCCGTCGTTCCCCCGGGTGGCCATGAAGTCACTCTGCGGCGAGACCGCGATGCTGCTGCCCGAGCGGAAGCGCTCCGGGGGGATGGTGAGCAGGGGCTGATCGTTGCCGACCTCGTAGACCTCGATGCCGGGATCCATACCGACCACGGCGAAGCGGCGGCTGTCGGCGAAGAAGGCGACGTCGTAGGTCACCTGCCCCTGGTCCCGGAGCTGCATGATGTCTCGCCCCGCCTCCAGATCGTACACCGTCACGCCGCCCAGGTAGCCTGCGGTGGCCAGGTAGCGACCGTCCGGGGACCAGGACGCGTCGGTGAGGGTGCCCTTGCGCGGGATGCGGGCCTCGAGAGAGACGATGGGCCCCTGCTGCGCCTGGTACAGGCGGCTGGCGGCCTTGACCAACAAGCGCTCCGCGGCCGGGTTGTCCAGGCCGAAGCCTGCGGAGTGGTGGGGGCCGGCGGGGTTGGCGGGGTTGTTCAGCAGGGAGGCCGCTGCGAAGATCCGGCTGTGGAGCTGCTGGTCGGTGGCGTGCAGGGTGTCGGCCTGTTGGGCGTAGGCCTGGGCGGAGACGTAGTGGGCCTGGAGGCGCTGCTCGTGTTCCTGGTCGCGGGCCCGCTCGGCGCTGCGCCAGGCGAAGGCCGCCACCACGAGGCTGGCCAGCACCGCCATCATCACCACGGCACTGGCGGACACCGCGGCCTTGTGCTGGGCGGCGTGGCGGCCCAGCAGCTCCAGGGCGCTGTACTCGTATGCCTTCACCCGCCGGCCGCTCATGTAGGCCGCCACGTCCTCGGCCAGCTCGCGGGCGCTGGGGTATCGCTTGTGCGGCCGGCGGCGCAGGCAGCCCCGGGTGATGGCCACCAGCTCGGGCGGAGCATCGAGCGTGATCCTCGGCACGGGGACCACCGGCTCGGTCCGGACCTGGGCGACCACGTGGTAGGGGTTGTCCCCCACGTATGGCGGGCGCCCGGTGAGCAGCTCGTACAGCAGCGCTCCCAGCCCCCAGATGTCCGAGCGCTCGTCGATGCGGTCGATGTGGCCGTTGGCCTGCTCGGGGCTCATGTAGGAGGGGGTGCCCACGGCCCAGCCGGCCAGAGTGCCGCTGGCGCCTTCGGCCTGCAGCAGCTGCATCTGGTCGGCCAGCTCGTCGTCCCGAGGGTCCTCTGAGCCCTGGATCTTGGCCAGGCCCCAGTCGAGCACCACCGTCTCGCCGAAGGCGCCCACCATGATGTTGGCGGGCTTGAGGTCACGGTGGATCACGCCCTTGCTGTGGGCGAAGGCGATGGCGTTGCAGACGTCCTGGAAGGCCCCGAGCAGCTCGAGGCGCTCGTCGAGCCCCGAGCACTGCCTCAGGCGTGCCTCCAGGCTCTCGCCGCGCACCACCCGCATGGTGTAGTACAGCGAGCCGTCGTCTCGGCGGCCCAGCTCGTGCACCGGAACGATGTTGGGGTGCTCGAGCAAGCCGGTGATGCGCGCTTCGCGCAGGAAGCGGGTGATGGCGGTGCTGGTGACGCTGTGGGCCAGCGAGCCACCGGCGGGGCGGAGCAGCTCCTTCCAGGCCACCTCGCGGCCCAGGTGGCGGTCCATGGCTAGCAGCACCCGCGCCTGGCCCCCGCGGCCGAACTCCTTGCCCAGCCGATAGCGGCCAGAAACCTCGGGGGTGACGCGCACTGGTTCGGGGGAAGGGCGGGTGGCCTCCTCGGTATCGAGCCGCTCCTCGGCGGGGATGTGCACGTCGGTGGATAGCTCGAGGGAGGCTGCGTAGGTCCGTGCGGCGGCCTCTCGGCCCCCGAACAGGTCCAACGCCCCGGAGGCCCCAGCCGGGTTCGCGCGGCTCGCTTCACCCACCAGGGCCGCGATCATGTTGCGCTGTTGAGGGGTGAGCGCGCCTTCGGCCACCAGGCGCTCGCCCAGGTCCTGGTCCGGATCGGCGATGCAGGCGGCGGCCGCCGCCATCACCCGCTCGGCGGGTGCCATGCCCAGCTGCACCGCGAGCACGGCGAAGAGCAGTTGCTGGTCGGAGGGCGGGGCGGGCATCGCGAACCTGGAGCTGCGAGCAGCTTACTGACTTTCGATGATCCGCTCCAGAGCCACCTGCTCCAGCCTCCAGGCCTGGGCGGCGATCCCCATCGAGGCGTCGGCCAGGATCTGCTCCCGCACCAGGGCCGCGGTCTGTGCGGCCATGTCGGCGTCGATGATCCGCGAGCGCGAGGCCACGGTGGCTTCCAGAGCCGTGGTCTCGTTTTCCAGCGCGTACATCAGGCGGTTTGTGTTGGCGCCCACCATGGCCTGGCTCTCGCCCAGGGTGTGCAGGGCGTCGTCGATGGCGTCCAGGGCGGCCCGGGCGTTCTCGACGGTGGTCACCGAAGTGCTGGCGATCCCGAGGCCGTTGGTTGTGGAGTCGACGGGTAGCTCCAGATCGATGCGCGATGAGTCTTCGTTGGTGTGGGAGACCTGCACCTCGAGGGTGGTCGAGGTTCCGAACTCGGCGCTCAGGTCGGCGGCGATGTCCTGCAGGGCGGCGTCGATGCCCGAGCCCGAGGAGTCGCCGATGTTCCAGGTCTGCCCCCCCGTCGCGGTGGTGACGGGGCTGAATGTGCTGTTGTACCAGTAGGGATTGATGGTGTGGACCTCGACGTCCTGGGCATCCACCATGGAACCGACCGTGGCCCCGCTGTAGCCGACGTAGCTGGTCTCGCGGCCGGTGTCGGTGATGACGATGAGCACCCGGCGCAGGGGATTGGCCCGCCAGGTGAACGCGTCTGGATCGTCGGCGCCGGGATTGTCCTCGGCGCCGCTGGCGTTGAGCAGGGCGCTGTAGGGATCCATGGCCGCCACGCCAAACACGGACAGCGCCGACAGCTCGGTGGTGAAGTCGGCCGAGGCGATGTCGGCGAGCTGCGTCACGCCGTCGAGCCCGTCCGGGCCCATCACGGACAGCCCCAGGCCCACGTTCAGGCCGGCATCCAGGAAGGTCTGCCGGAAGGCCTCGATGGCGGTCTGAGTGGCGGCGATCTCACCGCTCATGGAGCCCGAGACGTCGACGACCAGGCCCACATCGACGGTCTCGAAGGAGAGCAACGGCTTCCCGCCGAACACCGTGCTGGCGGCTGCGTGGTTCAGGGAGTCCATCACCCCCGAGTACTCCACCTGCACCAAGGCCCTGTCCCGGTCGGACAAGGTCTCGGTGGCGGCCTGGGTGGCCAGCTCCCTCAGGCGTGTGAGGTGCTCCGCCACCAGCTGCATGCCCTCGTCGGCGGTCTCCAGCATCTCCAGCCCGGTCCCGATGTTGCGGATCGCCATCCGCTTGCTCGCAGCCACGGCACCCATCTTCGTGCCCATGCCCATCCCCGCAGCGTCGTCCGCAGCCTTGATCACCCTCCGCCCGCTCGAAACGTGGCTGAGCCGATCGCGGATACTGCGCATGTTCCGCGTGATCTGGAGACTCAGGGGCGTGGCGAGATGGATGGTCAAGGCTGGGACGAGCTGGGGCCTCGCGTCCAGGCTCTCGCCTGGTCACGGACTGGGGGTAAGTGCATGTCTGCGCGCAGTGGGACGGTGCAGACCGTCGCGGGCGTCTTCGGATCGAACACCCCGTTTTTTGAACGCGCGGGGGCCCTTCCGCGCGCCGGGATAGGAACGGGTTGCAACCCAGGAGGCGCGCGTGAATCGGCCCTGGCTCCGGCTGCTCCTCGCTCCGTTGCTGGGCCTCTGTGGCCCGCCGGGCTCGGTGTCCGCGGAGTCCCTGGTCACCCTCCGCGATCCGGCCTACGGCTTGGGCCCAGCGCCTCGTCAAGCTCGGCCTGTGTCCCCGCGCGTGCGGCAGATCGCCTATCCGACCGTGGGAATGCCGGCGCTGGTGGAGCCCACCGAGCGCTTCTCGGTGTTGCTGCGCGTCGACTGCCGGCCTGATCTCGCGCGCCTCGAGGCCAGCCTCTCCCTCGTGCGGTCCCCCGAGCAGGTCCGCGAGCTGCGGGTGCTGGCTCTGGCATCGGATCAGCCTGGGCCTGGTCTCGTGACGATTCACCTGCGGGCCCCTGCCGGCCTGGCGGCGGACAGCTGGGACCTGTCCCTGGACGACGGCAGCTGTGTGCAGGACACGCAGCCGTCGGCGGTGCGGGTGCACCGGGGCGATGAGACCTTCCGCTTCGCCGTGCTGGCCGACGAACAGCTGGGGGACCCCACCGGTCTGCTGCCCGGCGGAGATCGGAACGGCGGGCTCTACCCCGGTCGGGGAGTGGTGGATCTGGCCGCCCGGCGGCGCCTGCAGGTACGCCGCGAGCTCGAGCTGCTCGAACCCCTCTTCGTGCTCTACCCGGGCGACCTGTGCTTCGGCATGGACTACGCCGCCGAGTACGCCGCCGTGTCCGAGCGCCTCGCCTCCTCTCGCCTGGCCGTCTTCGCCGTGCCTGGCAACCACGACGGCTACGCCGCCCACAGCGTCAGCACCCGGCCCGGCTGGCAGCTGCAGCTCCCCAAGGCCGCCTACTGTGTGGGGAACTTCACCCCCCGCTCGCCGGTGGACGGGGTGGCTCTGGTGGGTGGCTGCGTGCTGCAGCGGCTGTCCAGCGTGCTCGAGCTCGAGCTGGACACCGACGGGCTGCACGCCTGGCGGCGCACTCTCGGGCCCGACAGCTACGCCTTCACCGTCGGGGGTCTGCGCTTTGTGGGGCTGAACACCTACGGCGGCAGCTTGGCCCGCCGCACCGCGGTGCCCGTCTCCCTGGGGCGGCTGCGGGACTGGGTGGAGCTGGACCTGCTGTCCGATCTGGGGGTGGACCCCCTGCTGGGGGCACCGCTGGTGGACAACTATGGCGGCTTCCTCGACACCGGAGCGCTCGACTGGCTCGAGGAGCAGGCCAGCCAGGCCGAGGTCAGCGGTCAGGGATTGGTGGTCTTCGGCCACCACGATCCCTCGGGCCTGTACCTGGGGGAGCTGGCGGTGCTGGCCAACGAGCCCTTCGGCACCGATCCCGTGAGCATGGGGGGCTTCGAAACCTGGAACTACGATCAGCCCTGGGACAGCGATCCCGGCGACTCCATCCAGGTCGAGACCGCCGCTGTCCACACCGGCTCCCGCTTGCTCCATGGCCTGGGCCCGGCGGCCACCCTGGTGGTAGGCCAGGCCCACTACGACACCGAGCGAGAGCTGGGGGAGGGGAGCGGGCCCAGGCTGGTCCAGGCCACCACCGGTGGGGCGGGGCTGGCCCACGACGCTTCGTATCGGGGCTACCGGCTGATCGAGGTGCAGGCTGGGGGGATCGTGAACACCCGCTTTTCACCCTCGCTGGACTGGCCCTCGCTCCCCCTTGGTAGCCTGTGGACAGAGGACCTTCTCCGGGATGCCGGCCCCCCCGACCAGGTCCTGGTCTCGGGCCTGCCCGAGACCACCACCGGGCGGCTGCGCTTCGTGCTCCCTGCCGAGCCCCAGGGCTATCGCTTCACCATCGACGACGGCCCGCTGCCCCTGGACGAGGTGCACCACGGAACCGAGGTCCTGGTGGCCTGGGTGGAGGTCGGCATCCCCGCGGCAGAGGTGCGGGGCACGGTGGCCCACGAGCCCGAGCAGCTCGCCCGTAGCGTGGTGCACTGGGAGCGAGCCCTGGACAACCAGCCTCCAGGGGCCTCCATCGTGCTCGAGGGACGCCGCAGTCGGGCGGGGGCTCCGCTGAAGGCGCGCGCGGGACGCCTGCTCCGTCTCTCGGCCGCCGGGAGTCGCGACGAGCAGGCCCTGCACTCCGCGACCTGGTCGGTGGGTGGGCTCGAGCTCGAGGGCCTCGAGCCGCAGCTTGTGATCGAACGGCCGGGCCGCTACCCCGTCAGCCTGCGGGTGGTGGACGCCTGTGGTGCGGTGGACCAGGCGGAGGCGGAGCTGTGGGCGCGACGTGGGCTCCTGGGCTGGCTGCGCCGCGGTCGCTCCGGCTC
>CAZHIK010000354.1:0-8623 GCA_964532635.1 uncultured Enterobacterales bacterium | reverse complement strand
GTCCATCTCGTTCCCTCCCATCGTTCCCGAGGCGTCATCGACGCCGTAGCTCTGGAGCTGTGTCCACCGTTCTCCGAAACGGTAGCCGGGGATGGAGGGGGTTCCAAGCCGATTTCGACACAATGGACAGTTTGTGGTCCAAGAATATATGGCCGCTAATGCCGCCCTTCGGCGTGGGCGATGGCCCAGCGCCCGTGCTCCTCGAGCATCGCGCCCCAGTCGCCGCGGACCACGAGGCGGCGCAGCAGCACGTAGGTGCCGCCCAGGGAGCGGTGCAGGTAGACCAGGTCGCGGGGGGCGCGGACCTGGGGGTGGCGCACCAGCTTGTGGCCGATGGGCGCGATGCGCTCGAGGACGGTGTCGCCGTGGGCGCCCACGGTGTAGCGGCCCTGGGTCATGGGGTGCAGCAGGGTGCTGACCATCTGCCAGAGCAGCTCTTCGGCTTCGGGGTTGGCGCCGTGCAGCGAGCCCAGGTCGCGGCAGGCCTGAAGGCAGTTGGATCGTTCGCCGTGCATGGCGGCCAGGCCGGCGCGGGCGTAGTGGGCGATCCAGAACTCGTCGAAGCGCTTGACGCAGCCGAAGTCCAGCAGGCCCACGCGGCCGTCGGGCTCGAAGAGGTAGTTGCCGGGGTGGGGGTCGGCGTGCAGGGTCCGGTAGCGGAAGATCTGCTCGAAAAGCAGGTTGGCGATGGCCAGGCCGGCGCGCTGGCGGGCCTGGGGGGTGCTCTCCTCGAGGAAGCGCTCGATGCCGACTCCCGGGAGGCGGTCCATGGTGAGCACACGCTCGGTGGACCAGCCCGGGTGGACGGTGGGGACTCGGACGTCGGGGTGTCCGGCCAGCAGCTGGCTGTACTGGTGGATGTTGGCGGCTTCTTGCAGGTAGTCGAGTTCTTCTTCCAGCCGGGCGCGGATCTCGTCGAAGATGGCGTCGACCTCGCCGCGGTTGCGGCGCAGGAAACGGCCGGTGAGCATCACGGCCTTGAGCGCGGCCAGGTCGGACTTCACCGAGCCGTCGATGCCGCGGTGCAGGACCTTGACCACCACCTCGCGGCCGTCGGGAAGGGTGGCGGCGTGGGCCTGGCCCAGGCTGGCGGTGCCGATGGGGCGCGGATCGAAGCTGCCGAAGGCCTCGGAGAGGGGGCGCTCGAGCTGAGCCTCGATGTCTTCCTTGATGACCTCGAAGCGGATCGGCTCGGCGTCTTTGTGGAGCTTGGCGAGGCGGGAGGTGACCTCTTCTGGGAGATCGAGGCCCGTGGCCACGTTCGCCATGCCCTGGCCCAGCTTCATGGCGGCGCCCTTCATGACGCTCAGGGTCTCGACCAATTGCTCGGCGCTGTCGATGTTGAGGCGCTCGAGGGCTCGGCGTTGCCGGTCCTGGTCCTGGAACAGGCCCTTGACCTTCTGCTTGACGTAGGAGCCCCCCACGCGGCCGCCCAGCCGTCCAAGGCGGGTCAGGCGTCCCAGGCGTGAGGAGGGTGGGCGGTCGTCGGCCATGCCGAAGGGGTAATCACTCCACCGTGAGCTGGCCTGCGTCGGCGGGGCTGTACCCGTCGTCGCTGCCGGTACCCTCACACTCGCCGCCTTCGTCGCCACCGCGATCGCAGGTTGACCAGGTGCTGCCCCCGTCCATGCTGAAGCGGAAGGCGAAGTCGTAGTCTCCGGCGGTGGAGGGGGCCTCGAAGCTGCTCTGGTACTCGTCGTTGGCCAGATCGCCCTCGGTCAGGCCGTCCTTGTCACCCAGGTAGCGGGCCGCGGTCCATGTCCAGTCGTCGCCAGGGGTGGAGCCGTCCTCGCCCCAGCCCACCTGGGCCGTCATGCCGGCGCCTTCGCCTTCGCCCTCGGTGACGCCTGCGTGGAACACCCAGCCGTAGATGACCTCGGTCTCCTCGCCCGCGGCGGCGGTGGTTGAGCAGGGCCACTGCAGGTGGCAGTAGTCCACCGCATCGCCGATGTCGGTGTCGGCATCCGCATCCGCGTCGGTGTCCGCATCGGCGTCGCCGTCGGCGTCGCTGTCGGCATCGACGTCGGTGTCGGAGTCGACGTCGGTGTCGGTGTCGCCTTCGGGTGTGGCTGTCTCTTCCCAGCGAGGATCGATGGTGTGGCCGCAGGCGGCGATGGCGAACAGGGAGAGGAGGAGGGAGAAGCGTGCCATTGGATCAACCCTTGACCGACCCGGCCGTGAGGCCCTCGACCAGGTGGCGCTGGAGGAAGAAGAACAGGAGCATGACGGGGATGGAGACGAGGATGGCGCCTGCGGCGAAGTGGCCCCAGGAGGCTCCATAGTCGCCGACGTATTGCTGGAGCACCACCGGGAGCGTGTAGGCGCGCTCCGAGCCCATCAGGGTGGCCGCGAGGATGAACTCGTTCCAGGCGGTCATGAAGGAGAACAGGGCGGTGACCGCCAGGGCCGGCCGGGCCAGGGGCAGGATGACCGACCAGAAGGTCTTCCAGCGGCCCGCGCCGTCGAGCATGGCGGCTTCTTCGAGGTCCTTGGGGATGGTGTCGAAGTAGCCCTTCATGTTCCAGGCACAGAAGGGGACCGAGGTGGTGGAGTAGACCAAGGCCAGGCCCATCAGCGAGTCGAGAAGGTGCAGCTTCTGCAGCAGGATGTACAGGGGGATGAGCATCACCAGGCCTGGGAACATCTGCGTGATGAGCAAAAAGCCCATAGCGTTGTCGCGGCCCGGGAAGGCCCAGCGGGACATGGCGTAGCCGGAGGTCACGGCCAGGGAGAGCCCGATGGCGGCCGTGAGGATGGAGACCACCACCGAGTTGAACAGCTGCCGGCCGAACAGCCAGGAGCCGGTGGCGTCGGTGGTGCTGACCACGTCGATGAAGTTGTCGAGGCTGGCGACCAACATCCAGCGGCCGGTCTCGGGATCCACCGCGATGGGGAAGGGGTTGAAGCCCGCGGCGAAGGCCTGGTCGGGGGTCAGCGCGAGCTTGACCACCCACAGCACCGGGTAGATGGCGGCGATGCCGACCACCACGAGCACGGCGTGGAAGGCGAAGAGACGCATGAGGGACGGAGTCTTGTGCATGATCGGTCCCCCTAGTCCGAGGCCTGTAGGCGCTTGGTGAAGAAGTTGTAGATGAGCAGCGTGCCGAAGATGAGCAGGGTGTACGCCGCGGCGTAGCCGAAGCGGTGGTTGCGGGTGAACGCCCAGCGGTAGGCTTCGGTGATGAGGATCTCGGTGGAGCCGTCGGGCTCACCGGCGCTGACCAGGTAGATGATGTTGAACTGGTTGAAGGTCCAGACGATGCCCAGGATGACCGCGGGCAGCATGGCGGGCCGCAATAGGGGCAGGATGACGTGGCGGAAGCGCTGGATGGCGCTCGCACCGTCGAGCATGGCGGCTTCTTCGAGGTCCCGCGGGATGGCCTGTAGCGCCCCGAGGGTGATGACCATCATGAAGGGGAAGCCCAGCCACACGTTGGTGGTGAGGTTGGCGCAGAAGGCGGTGAGGAAGCTGTCGAACCAGCCCACCGGCTCGGCCCCCAGGAAGGACAGGAAGCTGTTGATGGCGCCGAGCTGGCGGTGGAACAGCCCCTTCCACATCAGGGCGGTGATGTAGTTGGGCACGGCCCAGGGCAGGATGAGCAGCACGCGCCAGAAGGCCCGGATGCGGATCCAGGGCTCCCGCAGGATCAGCGCGAGCCCCATGCCGATGCCGACGTGCAGGGTGACGTTGGCCACGGTCCAGATGATGGTGACCAGCAGCGTGTAGTAGAAGGACAGCGGGCTGGTGATGGGCCAGTCGCGGGCCAGGATGATGTTGAGGAAGTTGGCCAGCCCAACGAAGGTGTACTCACCCTCGCGGTGGGAGAAGAACGCCAGCCCGGAGCCGACCACGAAGGGCAGCAGCACCAGCAGACCGATGGCAAGGAACGCCGGCCCCGCCCAGAGGTAGGCGTGGCCCCAGCCCTTGACCTCGACCTCCTTGCTCTTGCGCAGCAGCCAGAAGGCGCCGCCCAGGGACAGCACGCCAAGCAGTACGCCGTAGGGCATGGGGTTGGCTTCGGCCGGTGGGGGAGCGGTGACGATCTCGAACTGGGTCTGGGCCTCGGCCATGGCGACAGCGCCGCTGGCCGCGCCCCGGTTGACCCGCCGCAGGGAGCGGTTCATGGGCTCCCAGACCATGGCCATGTCCGGGGAGGTGGGCATGGGCGTGGTGGCGTCGAGCTGGGCCCGAAAGGCCTGGAGGAAGTCGTCGCTGGCGACCCGCTCGTCGTCCCAGGCGGCCAGGTGGGCTACGGACTGGCGGCCCGTGACGGCCATCTCGATGGCGCCAGAGGTGGCCAGGTGCTGTGCGAAGCGCTGGGCGCCGGTGGGGTTCTTCGCGCCGTGGGCCAGGAAGATGCCCTCGATGGTGGCGAAGGGGCGCACCGGCTGGCCGGTCTCGCTGACCACGGGGAGGGTCTCGATGGTGAAGTCCAGGTCCTCGGCCAGCTCACCGGCGAGCCAGGGGCCGTCGACCACCATGCCCACCATGCCCTGGTTGAACAGCTGGGTGATGAGCGCGGTGGTGGGGTCGGCCGGCCCCAGCTGGGCCAGCTGCATCACGTACTCGACCGCCGCAGCGTTCTCGGGGCGATCGAGGGCCACAGCGCCACTGTCGTCGAAGATGCCGCCACCGTAGCCGTACAGCCAGGGCACCACGTAGTAGGTCTCGACCGCGTTGAAGGCCAGGCCCCAGGACTGGTCGGAGGCGTGGGCCTGGGCGTAGGCGAGCAGCTCGTCGCTGGAGCGGGGGACCTCGGGCACGAGGTCGGGATTCACGTAGAGGGACAGGCACTTGAAGCTGGTGGGCCAACCCCAGCTCTGCCCCTCGACCACCATGCCCTCCATGGTGACCGGGTGGTAGGCGCCGCTGTCCACCTCGACGGGCTGGATGAGCCCAACGCGGGACCAGGTGACCACCTTCTCGTTCGAGGCGATGAACAGGTCCGGCCCGTTGCCCCGGGGGATGGTGGTCTCGAGGCGGTTCTGGAACGCCTCGTTGGGGATCGCCATCGGCACGACCTGGGTGTCGGCGTGCTCGGCGTTCCAGTCGTTGATGATGCCCTCGAGGGCCGTGCGCTCGGCACCCCGGAACTTGTGCCAGAAGACGACCTCTTCGGCGTTGGCGGTGGCGGGCAGCACCAAGAGGACAGCTGTGACGATGGCTGCCGGAAGAAGCTCGCGCCAACTGCTGCACAGCGCGACGAAGACGCCAAGCGCGCGAATGGAGGCTTTGCTCCTTTGCGCCTTTGCGTCTTGGCGCGAGATTCTGTCGTGGAGCGACATCGCTAGAGCGCCTCCCCGCTTTCGCGGTCGAAGCGGTAGGTGCGGCTGAAGCCGACCTTGATCTCACCGGGCATCGGTGGCTTGTCGGTGCGGCCAACCAGGTGCTCGCCGCCCAGGTCCATGTGGACCAGGGACTCGGTGCCCATGGGCTCGATGACGTCGACCCGGGCGGAGTAGGGGCCCTCGCCCAGGATCACGTGTTGGGGGCGGACGCCGATCACCGCGTCGTCCTCGAGGCCTTCGAGGAAGTTCATGGCGGGGGTGCCGATGAAGCCGGCCACGAAGCGGTTGGCCGGGGTGTCGTGGACTTCCATGGGGGAGCCGATCTGCTGGGCCACGCCCTTGTCGAGCACCACCAGGCGGTCGGCCAGGGTCATGGCCTCGATCTGGTCGTGGGTGACGTAGACCATGGTGGTGCCCATGCGCTTGTGCAGGCGCTTGAGCTCCACGCGCATGGTGAGGCGCAGGGCGGCGTCGAGGTTGGACAGGGGCTCGTCGAAGAGGAAGACCGCGGGCTTGCGTACGATGGCCCGGCCGATGGCCACTCGCTGGCGCTGGCCGCCGGAGAGCTGGCTGGGCTTGCGGTCGAGCAGGTCGGTGAGCTCGAGCATCTTGGCGGCGTCGTTGACCGCGGCTTCGATCTCGGCTTGGGGCTTCTTGGCGATCTCGAGGGCGAAGCCCATGTTCCGGCGCACGCTCATGTGGGGGTACAGGGCGTAGCTCTGGAACACCATGGCCACGTCGCGATCCCGGGGGTGGGCGGTGGTGACGTCCCGGTCGCCGATGTTCACCGTGCCTTCGGTGGGGATCTCGAGGCCTGCGATGCAGCGCAGCAGGGTGGACTTGCCGCAGCCCGACGGGCCGACGAGGACGATGAACTCGCCGTTTGCGACGTCGAGATCGACGCGCTCGAGGACGCGGGTGGGACCGAACGACTTGGCGACGCCGGTGAGCTTCAGGGTGGCCATTGGGACAGCTCTCGAACGATGAATGGAGTGTGAGGGAGCGGGGAGTAACTCAAAATAGAGTCACGCACCAGCGGGCCGATATGGAATTGTGGAAACCGGGCGACTTGCGAGGCCAGGCCGAATAGCCTGCGCACAGGACGAAAGCTTCATTGACCCTCTGTGGAATCGCCTGCTACGATGCGTTCGCCATGCGCGCGCGTGCGCGAAGTGCGCATACGACAGGAGGCCATGTTGCCGAAGGTCACGGATCGAAAGGGAATGCCCGTTTCCGGCCAGATGCCAGGTCTGGTGGAGGCGATCGTCGTAGACAACGTAGACCCGGAGTCGCTGGGTCGAGTCAAGGTCAAGTTCGTGACCCTGCCGGACATGCCAGAGAGCTACTGGGCTCGGCTGGTCATGCCCATGGCTGGGCAGGACCGGGGCTGGATGACCATCCCCGAGGTGGAAGACGAGGTGCTGGTCGCCTTCGTCCACGGCGACATCAACCACGCCATCGTGCTGGGCTCGCTGTACAACGGGGTCGACACCCCGCCCTACGCCAACGAAGACGGCGAGAACAACCTGCGGGTGTTCCAGTCGCGCTCCGGCCACCGGCTCACTTTCGACGACACCTCGGGTGACGAGCGCATCGAGCTCACCACCAACAACGAGGAAGTCTGGATCGTCTGGGACGCCGCCAACAAGACCCTGGCGGTCTACGCGGGCCAGGACATCATCGTCGAGGCCGGCAACCTCATCGATCTCAAGTGCACCGACTTCAAGCTCGAGGCCTCGGCCTCGGTGTCGCTCAAGGCGGGCTCGACCATGGACATCCAGGCGGGCACGAGCGCGACGGTCAACGGTGGCGGGCAGCTCACGCTCACCGCCGCTACGACCTCCATCAACTAGGGAGCCGAGATGATCCAGGGTGTGATCGTCGGCCTCGTAGTGGACAACGTCGATCCAGACGGCCTGCACCGGGTGAAGGTGGAATACCCGGTGGTCCACTCCGACATGCCAGAGACCTCCTGGTGTCGCATGATCACCCCCATGGCGGGGGCGGCGCGCGGCCTGGTGATGCTGCCCGAGATCGGCACGGAGGTGCTGCTGGGGTTCGCCTACCGCACCCTGTCGCCCTACGTGCTGGGCGCGGTGTACAACGGTGGCGATGACACGCCGGGGCCCTACGCCAACGAAGACGGCGAGAACAACCACCGCCGCTTCTGGTCGCGCAACAGCCACTGGATCGACTTCGACGACACCTCGGGCGCAGAGCGCATCGAGCTGAAGTCCACCTCCGAGAGCGAGGCGATCACCCAGGAGCTGCACGCACCCAACAAGACCATCACCGAGTATGTCGAAGACACCATCGAGCACGAAGCCGGGCAGGTGATGTCCTTCAAGTGCACCGACTTCAGCCTCGATGCCTCGGGCACGGTCGAGATCCAGGCCGGAACCGAAGCTGTCTTCGAGGCCGGCGCGTCCGCCACGGTCGACGGCGGCACCCAGCTCACCTGCGAAGCCGGAAAGGTCGATATCAACGGTGGGTCGCCGGGTTCTGCCCAGGCGCCCCCCTCCACCCCCCAGCCTCGCTACCCCCCCACGGGGCAGGGCTCCACCACTGCCTCCACCTCGGGCGAGGGCGAGGCCGGTGGGAGCGCATCCGGCGGAGGCGGCGAGGAAGGCGGCGGCGCAGAAGACTCGGGCGAGGAAGGGACCGTCGCCGTCAACGAAGACGGGACCGTCTCGGCGGAAGCCACCATCGGCGACACCGAGATCGCGGCCACCCTCGGTGAGGATGGGCTGTCTCTCGACATCGGCAACGAGGACTTCGAACTGGCGGCCGACATCGGCACCGATGGCACCTTCGACGCCGTACTGGACTGGAACTCCAGCGTGGGTGCGGGCTCCCTGTCCATCGGCGAGGACGGCATCGACCTCGATCTGGGTGGGGACCAGGAAGGCGGACCAGGCGGAGCCGGTGGTCCGGGCGGCGGCCCGGAGGGTGCCGGTGGCCCGGGTGGTCCTGGTGGCCCGGGTGGTCCTGGTGGTCCTGGTGGTCCTGGTGGTCCGGGTGGTCCTGGTGGTCCTGGTGGTCCGGGTGGTCCGGGTGGTCCGGGTGGACCAAGCGGCGCAGCTGCGCCACAGTATGGCGATGGTAGCGTCACGGGCGGCCCGGGCGGTCCCAGCGGTGCAGCAGCTGGACAGTACGGCGACGGCAGCGTCACGGGCGGCCCGGGCGGTCCCAGCGGCGCGGCGGCTGGTAGCTACGGCGACGGCAGCGTGACCGGCGGCCCGGCAGGCTCCAGCGGTCCGGCAGCTGGTGGCGGAGCTGGGGCCGGTGGTCCTGGTGGCGGAGCTGGGGCCGGTGGTCCTGGCGGTCCCGGCGG
>CAZHIK010000353.1:0-8628 GCA_964532635.1 uncultured Enterobacterales bacterium | reverse complement strand
CCAGCAGCAGCACCGCCTCCCGGCGGCCCAGGCCGCCCAGCTGCCCTCGCTGACTCCAGGAGAAGGGCAGCAGCACTGCGGTGGCCAGCACCAGGCGCCAGGCGGCGATGGCCACCGCCGGGGCCTCGCCGATGCGGATGATGTTGCCGCTCTGGCTGGCGGCCACCAGGCCCACTGCCAGAAATACGATGTGGAAGGGGAGGGGCTTCACGCTGGAGTGTGCGGCGGGTTTGGCGCTACGGGATCATCGGGCTGCCCAGCAGCAGGTAGGCGGCGCCCGCGTCGGTGGCGGTGGTGTCGGCGTAGGGCGCACCGACGAGCAGGTCGGGCCAACCATCGGCGTTGGTGTCACCCGCCCCGGCCAAGGAGTAGCCGGCGTTGTCACCGTCGGCGGCGCCGATCAGCTCGAGGTCGGCGCTCGCGGTGGTGAGGGTGCCGCCAAAGGTGACGGTGGAGAGCCAGGCGGCGCCGATGTCGGAGCCGAGGCTGTCGTACTGATAGGCACCGACGAGGAGATCGGGAACACCGTCGAGGTCGACGTCGCCCGCTGCGGCAGCTGGGCACAGAGCGGCTTCGTCGTCGTCGCTGGGGCCCTGGAAGGTGGCGGTGTAGACGAAGTGCATGTAGCCTTCGCCCGTAAACGGCCCCTGGATCAGGTAGATCTTGCCCGGCCCCCGGGATGCGCCGTTGCCCGCCTGCGGTGCGCCCACGAGGAAGTCGCCGTAGCCGTCACCGGTGACGTCGCCGGCGTTGGCTACGCAGTCTCCAGCGCGATCGCCGCCATGCTCCCCTCGGAGGATGCCGTCCGCGTCCCCGCCCAGGTCGAGGGAGCCGCTGATCGGGCCGTAGTGGATGTAGGCCTGGCCGACATCGCTGAAGGTGCCCCCCGAGCCGTCTCCGTCGTCGTAGGAGGGGGCTCCCACGAGGATGTCCCCGATGCCGTCGCCGTCGGCATCGTCCACCAGGGCCACCGAGGTGCCGGCAAAGGCGTAGGCCTGGTTCGAGTACGCTGAGCCCACCGCGCTCGCGAAGCTGGTGTCTCCGGTGGTCGTGCCGTCCACCAGGTAGGCCCCGCCAGCGTGGTCCGCGCCCATGGAGGTGTCGGTGGCACCCACCAGCAGGTCGGGCACGGCGTCGCCGGTAGCGTCGATGCCACCCGAGACGCACCAACCCGCGCCATCGTCGTATTGCTCGGCCTGGATGCGGGCGTCGGCGTCGCCGTCCATGTCGAGGTCGCCGGTGACCGGGCCGTGAACCAGGTAGACCGCGCCGGTGAAGAGCTTGCTGGTCTCGCTGCCTTCCCAAGGGGCACTGAGGGCCAGATCGGCGTACCCGTCGCTGTTCACATCGCCAGCACCGGCGATGGAATACCCGGCCATGCCGCCTGTGTTCCACCCCAGCAGTGAGGCGTGGGCGGATCCGAGCGAGGTGCTGGTGACGGGGCCGAGGAACAGGTAGGCTCCACCAGCATCGCGGGCGCCGTCGTCGTTGCCGTAGGCACCCACCAGGACGTCGTCGTAGCCGTCGGCGTTGACATCACCCACCCCGGCTAGGGAGCAGCCGAAGTAGTCGCCCCCGGTGTCGCCGTCGATCACCACCGGGGCAGCGTCGAGGGTGAAGCCGTCGCGGGTGCCATCGCAGTTGTTGTCCTCGCCGTCGGCCCACTCGAGGGCGTGGGGATGGACCGCAGGCTCGGTGTCGTCGCAGTCGCTGCCCCCGTACTCGTCGCTGTCGAAGCCGTCGCCGTCCTGATCGTAGTCGTTGGCCCCGTCGCAGTCGCTGTCGACGTTGTCGTACCAGGCTTCCTCGGCGCCCGGATAGACGAACTCGTCCACGTCGTCGCAGTCGGTGCCCCCGTAGGCGTCGCTCTCGTAGCCATCGCCGTCCTGGTCGTAGTCGGAGGCCTCGTCGCAGTCGCCGTCGACCCCGTCGTACCAGGTCTCGTCGGCATCGGGGTGGATCGCGTCGTCCAGATCGTCGCAGTCGTCGCCACCGTGCTCGGCGCTGGTAGAGCCGTCGCCGTCCTGGTCGTAGTCGTCGGCTCCGTCGCAGTCGCCGTCGATGCCGTCGTACCAGACCTCGCTCTGGCCGGGGTGGATGTCGGCGTTGTCGTCGTCGCAGTCGTCTCCGTCGAACGCTTCGTGATCGTAGCCGTCGCCGTCTTGATCGTAGTCGCTGCCACCGCTGCAGTCGGAGTCCACGCCGTCGTACCAGGTCTCGTCGGCCCCGGGGTACACGTGGTCGTCGCTGTCGTCGCAGTCGGCATTGGCTCCTGTGGCCTTGTCTTCCGCCACGTAGCCGGTGGGCTGCTCGCAGCTGATGGTGGAGGTGGCGGAGTCGCCGTAGCCGTCGCCATCTGCGTCGGGGTGCCAGGTCTCGGCGTCGGTGGCGTTTTCGTCGATCAGGCTGTCGCAGTCGTCGTCGACGCCGTTGCAGATCTCGGGACCCGCGCAGGCCGCGGTGTCGTCCTTCAGCTCGGGCAGGCAAGCGCTCATCCCCAGGGTGAGGATCAGCAGGGGGAGTGGCGCGCGGGGGGCGGGCAGGATCATGGCGGACTCGCGCGGGAGGAGACGCCCCATCCTATCCGCTCGGAGGCACCTTCGTCCCATCCTCTTGGGCTCGCCGAAGCAGGGCCCTCACCGCGCTGTCGGAATCCACCAGCGCCCGCCCGAGAAGCAGCTCGGCGCGGTCGCGGGTGTCGGCCACCGCGTAGCAGCGCAGCTGGGGGGCGTTGCCCGATGGGCGCAGGTGCAGGATCTCGCCGCTGTCGAAGCCGAGGCGCAGGCCATCGGTGCTGTCGAACCAGGCGATACCCCCCAGGCCGGGGACTGTGGCGAAGGCGTCCTCGATGCGCGCGGTGTCGGGCTCGCCATCGGGGGCCAGCGCGGCGAGCAGCGCGCGGCTGAGGGCGGGGGCCACGTCGTCGATGAGGGCGGCGGTGGCGGCGCGCCGAGGTAGCTCAGCGAAGAGGCGGGAGACGGGCAGGCCCCGGCGTTTGGCGCCGATGAGCACCGCCAGCAGGGGCAGCACGGCGTCGCGGGTGGGCAGGGCCTTCAAGGTGCCGTGGCCCATGGGCAGGTCGCTGCCCAGCAGGAAGCCGCCGTTGGCCTCCCAACCAGCCACGGATCCGTCACCGCGGGCGGTGGCGGCCTGCATGGCGGCGATCACCCACGGCGAGCCGATGCGGGTCTTGGACAAGGCCACCGGGGGCTCGCCAGCGTTCGCCAGAGCCGCGAGGTGGAGGTCCACGGCGTCGTTGGTGCTCACCGGGACCACCACGGTGCGCGCCCCCAGCTGCAGCGCGGTGACCAGGCCCAGCAGGTCGCCGCGGTGGAAGTGTCCTTGCTCGTCGATGAGCAGGGGGCGATCGCTGTCACCGTCGGTAGAGATCAGGGCGTCGGCCTGGTGCTCACGCACGAGCTGCGCGAAGCGCTCCAGGGCTTCGCCGCGGAGGTCCTCGGTGTCGATGGCCACGAAGCCGTCGGTGCGACCCGTGCGGATCACCTCGGCGCCCAGGAATTCGAACAACTCGGGGATGAGGTCGCGGCCCACGGCGCTGTGCTCGAAGAACACCAGCCGACAGCCTGCCATGGGCTTGTCGTGTCCGAAGGCGTCCAGGTAGCGGGCGGTGTAGGCCCGCTTTGCAGCGGGGCTGCCAGCCACATCGGGAGCCCGCTGGCGGAAGGTGCCGGTGGCGTCGAAGGGGCTCTCTGCCGGTTGGATGGAGGCCCAGCGCTCCCGCTCGGCGTCCACGGCCGCGAGGATGTCGGCCTCGTCGCTCTTGAGCACCTCACCGTGGAGCTTGTAGAACTTGACTCCATTGCGGTCCGAGGGGATGTGGCTGCCGGTGATCACGATGGCCGGCATGGGACGCTTGCCCTGCTCGGGCTGGTCGAGGGACGCCCAGTAGGCCAGGGCGGGAGTGGGCAGCTGGCCGCAGTGGATGACCGGGTGGCCGGCGTCGTGGCAGGCCTTGGCCACGGCGCGGGCGATGCGGGGGCTGCTCTCGATGCCGGTGGCGGTGCAGCGTGCGCGCAGGTCTTCTCCGATGGCTACGGGAGCGCCGGGGGGCAGCTCGCCCCGGGCCTCGAGGAAGCGCACGAAGCCGGCGCTGTTGACGTAGACCTCGAGGTCCGTCATGTCGCGGACCAGGCCGCGGAGCCCCGAGGTCCCGAAGCGCAACCTGACGGGCTCGCGGGGCTCGGCGTGGCCGGTCGCGGTGGAGGCGCTGGGCAGGGTGACACGGAGGACCTCCGGGTCGGGTCCCAGGGCGGCCAGCCGGGCGGACAGGCCGGCTGGGATCAGCAGGGAGGTCCCGGGCTCGAGGCGCGCCAGCAGGCGGCCTTCGAGATCGTAGAGTTGAGCCAGGCCACGCAGGGCGTGCAGGGTGCTGGCGCCGGGAAGGGCGGGCAGGTGGAGGTCCGCGCCGGGGCGGGGCTCGAGGTGGTCGAGGGCGAACAGGCTGCAAGACACGGAGCGGGAGATGCCGGGGCGCACTGACCGCCGCTCCACCTCGTGGAAGCCCGCGGGCACGGGCTGGCAGGTCATGGCGTGCAGCGCAGCGGGGAGGTCGAGGCGGCGGCGCGGGAAGCGGGCGTGGTCCCAGGCTCGCAGGGTGCCCCCCGGCAGCCGGATCTCGAGCAGCAGCACCGGGCGACCGGCGGGGTTGCCCAGGGCGTGCACGTCGGCCGAGGGCAGCTGGCCTGCGGGCCGGACGGCCAGCTGTCGGTTGTAGAGCACCATGCCCCGGGTGACGGGCACGTGGTGCAGGGCGTCGAGCAGCTGGCGGTGGGTGCGGTGGAGCTGCTCGAGCAGGCTGGTGAGGGCATCGGGCTCGATGGGCCCGGCCAGCAGGGGCCGCAGCTGGGGGAGCAGCGCTTCGAGGGCGGGCTCGGGCTCGGCGAGCCAGGGGGCGAGCAGTGCTTGGAGATCGCTCTCGCTGCGGTCGGGGGCCAAGGCCTCGGTGAGGCGGTCCTGAAGCGCGCGGGCCTGGGTCAGCTCGGCGGCAGCGTCGTCGCAGTCGATGGATCGGCGAAAGCCCAGGCCGATGGTGGCGCCTGGCTCTGCGTCGAGCACCACGTAGACCTCGGGCTGGCCGGGGGGGTGGGCCTGGACGGACAGCAGGGCGCCTACGTCCAGCAGCTTGGGCAGCAGGGGCCAGGTAGGACCGAAGCGACGCCAGTGCTCGTCGCCGAGCAGCTGGGCACCTGCGGCTTCGAGCAGCTCGGGTAGAGGGAGCTCCTGGCCGCTGGGCAGCAGGGCCAGGCTGGGGAAGCGGCAAGCCTCGGGGTCCTCTGGGGATGCAGCGACCAGGAAGGCCTCGCCCATCCGGGCGTCGCTGGGGGCGGGCAGCCCGGTGTAGCCGGCCAGGCGTGTGCCGCCCCAGGGTCGCTCGACCAGCCGGGATGGGCGCAGGGGAATGGCGCTGTGCTTCAGCCGCTCGAGGGTCGCGGAGTCGATGGGGGTGGTCATGCCGTAGAAGCCCTCGGGAGTCCAAGGATCAGCTATGCGGACGCACCGAGCGGGGCCAGGGGGCTGGTATGCTCGGGGACCCGAAGGAGCGCGCTTGATCTGGCTCGTGACAGTGGTGGCACTGGGACTGCTCGGCTGCAGGCAGGCCGACGAGCCCCTGCCTCTGGACGCTGCAGCCATCGAGGCCATCCCGGACCCGGTGGAGCGGCTGCGGGCCCTGGAGCTGGCAGCCTACGGCGGAGCCTGGGATCCAGAGCGCTTGGACCTGGAGTGCGCGGCGTTTTCGGACCGCGAGCTGGCCCAGGCCTGCGAGCGCTACCTGGCTCGGCCTCATCTGTATCGGGGCTCGGCCCTTGGCCGTGCAGGCCTGGTGGTAGCGGATCCCGGGGCCGGCTGCCCGGAGGGCTGCGCAGGGGAGCCGTCACTGGTGGACTGTGTGGTGGCCGGGAGCTTGTCGGACGAGACCGGGCCCGGCTGCGCCTGCCTGCCGGACTCTCTGGCCCGGGACGAGTGCTGGTTTCGCCAGGCGGATGAGCTGCGGGCCCAGGGCAGCTCAGCGAGTGGACGGCGGGCAGGCGCAGCGTGCCTCGAGGCCGGCGCGCTGAAGGGGCCCTGCTTGCACCACCAGGCCCTGTACCTGGGTGGGCGCTGCGCTTCGGTGGATACCGCGGGCTTGGATGGCTGGCGGGCCATCGCGGACGATGTCGCCGCCCTCGAGGCCTCGGTGGCGCACTGGGACGCCTTCGAGCGCCAGCAGCTGACGGATGCTGTCTGGGCCGGGGCGCTGCGCTGTGCGTTCCAGCTCCCGGTGGACTTCGATCCTGGACTGCTTGGTGTGCTTCCGACTGGTGCGCGGCCTCACCTGCGAGCTGCGGTGGCCTGGCACGCGGTGGCGGCGTTGCGGGGAGAGCCCGCGGACCTGGACGCATGGCGGGCGGCGTATCAGGGTTACCTGGAGACCGGGCAGCCACCCTCGAGCGAGCTCGAACCGGTGGCGATCCCCGCTGGGCCCGGCGAGGGCTGGAGCCGGGACTCCGCGGCTTGGGCCTTGGAGCGGGAGCGGGCGGGGGAGGGGAGCTGCGGGCCGAGCCGCCGCTACTTCGGGATGGGGAAGCGCTTCTGGGCCGAGGACCCCGAGCTGGACTCAGACCTGTGCCTGCTCGAGGCGGGCGGGCGGGTGCACCCGGGAGCGAGGGTGGAGTTGGACCGATTGGCAGGGCACCCCGATCCTCAGAAGAGCTGCACGGCGCGAAGTCACAGCGCCACCACGATGCGCCCCGGGTAGCGGCACACCAGCGCCTCGCCTGCGTGCTGGATGCTGATCCTGCTGGTGTGGATCAGCCCGAGAAGGCACACCGGACCCAGGCCGGGAGGTGGAGCCGGAGCTGTAGGGGTGTCGCCAGGGCGCGCCAGATCGACCGGCGGCGGCGTTCCTGGGTCGGCCCGGTGACGGGCTGATGTGTCGAAAACTGTCTGAAGTGCCCAAAGCAATAAAATACCGGTCACAATGGATGGAGACGGGTGTCTGTCATGGCCTCTCGAGCCGGCCACAACAAGAACGGCGAGGCTGCTCCCCAGAGCGGGGAGTTCATGTTCGTCAACAAGGCGCGCAGGCCGCTGCCCCTGACCGTGCGCGGCGACCAAGGCCTGCGGGAGGGCGAGGTGTGGATGGTGGAGGGCCGGCGCCTCGACTTCTGGTCCGGGGAGCGGCTGGGCGTGGGCGGGGTCTACGAGCTGAGGGTGGACCTGCAGGCCCAGGGCAGCAACGTCGACCTACGAGTGAAGGTCCTGAGAGTACAGGTGGGCCGGTCCGCTGGTGTCGAGCATGGCTACCTGCACCATGCCGTGTTCCGGGCCAAGAGCGCCGAGGACGGCCGACGCTTCGAGCGCGTGTTCTGGCGCCTCAATCCCGAGCATGCCCCCGAACCCGGCGCCGGCATACGTCCGCACCCCAGCCGCAGGGAGGCCCCTGCCAACCCGGGTTCATCTCAGCCCGGCCGCTCTCGACGCAGCAGCGGCCGTCCCAGCGTCTCTTCCATGGCCAGCGATGGCTTCCAGACCCACCGCATCCGCAAACACAGCGGTGGCGGCTCGAGCTCGAAGCCCTCGCGGCACTGGAGCACCCGGAACCACGACGCCCGCGAGCCCCGTCCCGCCATCCTGCCACCGGTGGAGCGCTCCGAGCGGGTCAGTCCTCAGATCGCACCAGGGGATCCCCCGGGGGTGATGGTGCGCTACCAGGCCGTCGAAGCCCTCCGCGCCGATCTGCTGTTGGAGGGGGCCGATCTCTATTTGTTCCTGGCCCCCACCCGGGAGATCGAGCCCATGTGGAGGGTGATGTTGCACCTTCAGCTTCCCCAGGGCCACTACGTCATGCTGGAGGCGCGCGTCTGGGAGAGCACCCATCGGGGTTGCGTGCTGGTGGCGCGCGGGGTGAGTCCCTCCCTGCTTGCCAACCTGCGAGCTGCTGTGGGTGCCCGTCGAAGCTAGCGCGTAGATCGGCCAGTGGACAACCACCTCCACCCTGCTGGCCTGGAGCCAGGAGGATAGCTGATCTCCACTGCCGTGGAGGACCACCCACCATGACCGATCCCGCGAAGACCGTGCTGTGGTGTGCGCCTCCCGAGCATCGGCCCGAGGCCTCCACGGGCAGCGGCCTCCAGGCCCGCTTCGCCGACACCGCGGGTGATTCCGAGGGAGCCGCCGTCGCGATCCTCGACAGTCGGCTGTTCGAGACCGGTGAAGCCCTCCAGCAGGCCGCCATCGACCTGGGGCTCCCCACCCTGCTCCTCTGCTCCTGCGCTGGGGTGGCTTCACTGATCGAGCGCCTCCCTGCGGGGATGGACCTGTGCACCCACGATGATCCTCCGGCGCTGGTGCTGCACCGGGCCGCCACCCTCCTGCGGGCCTACGCCGGACAGCGGGACGCGCTCACCGGGATGCTCTCCCGGCGGGTGCTGGTGGAGCGCCTGGCCGAGGCCGAGGCCCAGGCCAGCCCCGACAGCCCCGTGTCGTTGATCCTGTTGGACATCGACTGGTTCAAGCGCGTCAACGACGTGTTCGGCCACCAGATGGGCGACCGGGTGCTGCAGGAGCTGGCCCTGCGCATCACCGGCTGCGCCCCCCTGGACGCCTCGGCTGCGCGCATCGGCGGAG
>CAZHIK010000352.1:424-8637 GCA_964532635.1 uncultured Enterobacterales bacterium | reverse complement strand
AGCTCCAGCTCGCCACCGGCCTCGTAGCGGTACAGGCCCTGGGCGGAGCCGGCGAAGACCACCTCACCGTTGGGCGAGCCGGCCACCGCGAACACCTGGGAGCCCGCGACGCCCAGGCGCTGCCAAGTCATGCCGCGGTCGGCGGTCTGGTAGACGCTGCCGTCGAACATGCAGCCGCCCCAGGCATGGCCGTCGTCGGCGAACGCATGGGAGACGGACAGGGCCGATCCGTTGCCGTCGCAGCGGGTGTCCAGGGTGCCCGCGTGCCAGGACGCACCGTGGTCGATGGAGCTGTAGAAGACCGCGCTGCCGCCGGTGGAGCCACCCACGAAGAGCGCAGGATCGGTGGAGTAGGCGGGGGAGACCGCCAGGCGCTGGGCGTCGTGGATGGTGTCGCTGCCGGAGATCTCCCAGCGGCCGGCGCCGTCGGTGGTGAGATGACACTCGCCCCGGCCCGAGAACATGGCCACGCCGTCGGTGGTCCAGTCCGTGGTGACCGCCACGTTGCGCAGGTAGTTGAGGCTGTCGAAGATCGAGGCGGAGCGGCTGGAGGTCAGCTCGGTGTCGACGATCACCACGCCGCCGCCGTAGCTGCCCAGGAAGGCGGTCAGCCCCCCCTCGCCGTCGCGGGTGAGGCCGACGCCCCGGGTGATCTCCTGGCGGCAGGTGTGGATGCGGGTCCAGGTGCGGCCGTCATCGTCCGAGCGCGCCAGGCCCTCCCAGGTGGCCAGGTAGACGGAGCCGTCGCCCGCACGCTCGAACTCGAAGTAGTGCTCGGTGGCCCGCGGCCCGCCCTGAGCGCTGCTGGCGGGCTCCAGGTAGCTGTCGCAGAGCTGCCAGTTGTCGCCGCCGTCGATGCTTCGCCAGGCGGCCTGGTCGATGGTGGCCGCGAGGATCAGATCGCCGCCGATGGCCTCGACCGCGGTGACGTCCTGGCCGCCGAAGGCGGTGGAGTCCCAGCTGCCGCCGCCATCGGCGGACCTCCACAGCCCGCCCTCTCCCCCTACCCACAGGGTGTCGTTGGCGTCTACCGAGATCGCCCAGGGGTAGTCGTCCAACTGGCCGACCTGGGTCCAGGAACCGCCCCAGTCCGAGCTGCACCAGACACCACCGAGCTCTTCGACCGCGCAGGCCCGGCCGTCGCTGTCGAAGTCGGGGGACAGGTCCATGTCCAGGAAGTCCGAGCCCTCGGACTCGAGGGTGGTCGCCCAGGAGCTTCCGGCATCGGTGGTGGTCCACAGGGCGCCCAGGCCCGCGGCCACGGCGATGCCGGAGTCGAGCACCCCGGGGGCGGCCACGACGTCGTAGACCGTGGCGTCGCTGGGGATGTCGGCGTGGACCTCGAAGCTGTCGCCGGCGTCGTCGGAGATCCACAGGCCCACGCCTTCGGTACCCAGCACCAGCTGGGTGGCGCCCAGCATCCCGGCGGCGTGGACGTACTCGCTGCCGTGCATCGCGTAGCGGACCTCGACGTTCACGTCGTCCTGGGTGCGGGCCACCATCCAGGCTTCGTTGCGCCACAGGGAGGTGACGACCCACTCCGGTGCCCCCCCTGGTGAGACGGCGACCCACGCCGCCACGTCGTGTGGATAGTGGGCGTGTACGGCGGCAGACAGGGCGAGGATGGGGACCAGCATGACGTGTTCGACTCGTTTGTGGTCCACCCGGCGCAACCCTCGGGCGGATCAGGGCGCTGGATCTGGACTATCCGACTGGGGTCCAGTAGCGTAGCAGCGTGTCCGCGGGCTCGCTCGGGCGGCGGACGAGGAGCCCGACGATGGCCGCACTTCATGTCCTGGCGGCGATGTTGGCTGCGGGGTGTGCTCCCGAAGCGCCACCTGCGCCGCGTCCGGGAGAGCCGCGCGTGGCCCCCACTGCGGCCCGCCCGGCGGGTGATGTCCCCATGGTTCACAAGGGGCTGCGGGGTCCGCCGGCTCCGGGTCAGGAGGTGGATCCCTCCCGCATCCCTCTGCCCACCCACCCGCTGGCCAACGAGGTGGAGCGGCTGCTGCTGGAGCTGGCTCGAACAGGCGACCGGGACTACCTCGAGCGGGCTTGGGGGGTGCTGGCCGCCGAGCCCGACATCCAACGCCAGGCCTATCCCCTGATGTTGAGGACCTACCTGGCCGAGCTGCGCGAGCCCGGTTCGGGGGAGTCCGTCCTCGCGACGATGCGGCCCGAGGTGCGGGCCACCTGGGAGTACTACTTCCGGCGAGAGCTGAGAGAGCTGGTGCCCTACCTCGAGTGCGGTGCTCTCTCGAACTGCTTGCTCGAGATGAGCCGGGCAGGGAAGCCCCACCCGGACATGGATCGGTTCCTGGACCGCTCCTGGGACAACCGCCAGGAGGCGGTGGAGATCACCTGCGGCGAGCTGGTGGTGGACACGGCCAGCTGCCCCAAGGACTACGGCACCTTCGATCGCGTCCGCTGGGTCACCCAGGGCGAGGAGCGTCTGAGCCACTGGGCCCCCCTGGGGGCCTCGGCCAAGACCTTCGCCGAGTTCTCCCGCCTGATCGGGGTGAGCCCTGGCTTGACCGTGGCCGACATCGGCGCGGGCCTGGGTGTGTTCGCCTTCCCCTTCGCCGAGGCTGTGGGCCCCGAGGGGCGGGTGTACGCGGTGGAGATCGAAGAGCAGCTGGTGGACTTCATGCGCTGGCGCAAGGAGCAGGGCGGCTTCGACAGCCTCGAGGTGGTGCTGTCCACCCCCGACGACCTGGGCCTCGAGCCAGGCACGGTGGACGTGGCCGTGCTGTGCCAGATGATGGCCAAGGACCTGCTGGAGCTCGACAGCACCGGCGTGGAGGTGGACCACTTCGGCCCCTTCGTCGAAAGCGTGAAGCGCTCCTTGAAGCCCGACGGTGTGGTGGTGATCATCGACCACTGCGTGGAGCGGGTGGAGGAGGGTGACAGCTGCGCGCCCATCGTGCAGCGCAAGCTCACCGAGCACGGGCTCGAGCAGAAGCAGGTGATCCGCGACTTCATGCCCGTGCAGCTGGTGGAGGTCTACGGGATCAATCGGTGATGCGCGCGATCCGGAAGCCGATGCCGCCGTAGCTCTCCGAGGGGAGGGGATCGTAGTAGCGGTCCCAGGTGAGCAGGCGGTCCACCTCGTGGTTCCAGCTGCCGCCGCGGAGCACCCGGCGTCCGTCGCTGTTTTCCCCTATGGGATCGGTGGCGGCGTCCTCGCTGTAGTCGCTGTGGCGATCCTGGGTCCACTCGAGCACGTTGCCCGCCAGATCGCAGTAGCCCAGGGCGCTGGCGCCGTCGGGGTAGCCGCAGACCTCGGAAGTGTGGTCCACCTGAAAGTCGTAGTTGGCCAGCTCGGCGCTGGGTTCGGGCGCGTCTCCCCAAGGCCAGCTGCGGCCGTCGTCGTAGCGGGCGGCCCGCTCCCACTCGGCCTCGGTGGGCAGGCGGTAGCCGTCGGCTTCGTAGGTCAGGGCGCTCCAGTCGGACGGATCGTACATGGGCTCGAGGCCCTCCTGCTCGGACAGCAGGTTGCAGTACATGGCGGCGCCGAACCAGGTGAGCCAGTTGGCTGGGTGCTGCTCCCAGCCTTGCTGGACCACGAAGCGCTCGCCGTCGAACTCGATGCGGCTCTGGTTGTCGCCCTGGGTGCCGGCGCCATCCATGTTCACCAGCTCGCGCTCGGAGCCATCGGCGTTGGTGACGGTGACTCCGCCTGCGTAGTCCCCCGCCAGCAACCCACGCTCCAGCGCGATGTTGAGCATGGTCGCGAGCTGGGCGTTGGTGATCTCGGCGCGGCCCAGCTCGTAGGCGTGGGTGAGGGTGACGGTGTGCTCGGGCTCGGCCTTGGACTCATCGCCAGGGCCGCCCATGGTGAAGCTACCGGCGGGTACCGCGATCATCTCGCCGATCTCCATGTGCAGCTCGGGCTCGTACTCGCCCGTCCCGCACCCGTACCTGGTGTCGTCGTTCGAGCTGGGCGAAGGGCAGCCCTGCAGGGCGAGCAGGAGCGGCGCCAGGAGGAGGGGGGGAGTCTGCGGGTTCATCGGCTCACCTCTCCGGTCCAGGGTAACCCGGGTTTGGCGGTCCCCTCGGGCGGTGGCGGGTTATCCCCACGGCCTTCCATCCCGTGCCACGAGAGGACCGGATGACCCTGCGCGTCGCTCTGCTGCTGCTCGGTTCGGGTTTCTGTGCCCTGGTCTACCAGGTGGCCTGGCTGCGGGCGTTGCGGATGATCTTCGGTGGCAGCACCGCGGCGTCTGCGGCGGTGCTGGCCATCTTCATGGCCGGGCTGGGCATCGGCGGAATCATCCTGGGTCGCAAGGCCGATCGCGTGGGATCGCCGCTGCGGCTGTACGGCCTGCTCGAGCTGGCCATCGCCCTGTTGGCGGCCGCAAGCCCCCTGCTGGTGCTGGCCGCGCGATCTGTCTACCTGGGCTTGGGCGGAAGCTCGGTGCTCGGCGGTGCCGGCAGCACGGCGCTGCAGTTGGCGCTGGCCGTGCTGGTGCTGGGGGCCCCCACGTTCCTGATGGGTGGAACCCTGCCCGCCGCCGTACGCGCCGTCGAGCGAACGGAGGATCGCGCCCGGCGGCGCATGGGCCTGCTCTACGCCGCCAACACCCTGGGCGCTGTGGCCGGCGCCACCTGGGCCAACTTCGTGGCCCTCGAGGCCCTGGGCACCCGGGCATCCCTGTGGACCGCAGCGGTGCTGAACCTTGTGGTGGCCCTGTTGGCCATCGGCTTGGCCAAGCGTCGTGTGGATGAGTCCCCTCGAGTAGCTGGGCCTCCGCCCCACTCCGGCCCCATCCCCGCAGCCACCGCTCCCATCTCCACCCGCGCCTCGGCGCCCACCCGGCTGGTGCTTGTGGCGGCGGGGCTGGTGGGATTCGCCTTCCTGCTCATGGAGCTGGTCTGGTACCGCATGCTGGCGCCTCTGCTGGGGGGCTCCACCTACTCTTTCGGGTTGATCCTGGCCGTGGCCCTGCTGGGCATCGGCCTTGGCGGTCTGGCCTACGGCTTCGGCCCGCGGCCCAAGCGGCCCACCCTCTTCCTCTTCGCCGCGACCTGCGCCGTCGAGGCGGCCCTGCTGGTGCTGCCCTTCGCCCTGGGCGATCAGCTGGTGATGTTCGCTATCCTGCTGCGGCCTGTGGGTGAGGTCGGCTTCATGGCGCTGGTGGGCAGCTGGGCGTTGCTGTGCGGCATCGTGGTCTTCCCCGCCTCCTTGGTCGCCGGCTACCAGTTCCCCCTGCTGGTGGCGCTGCTGGGATCGGGCCAGGAAGACGTCGGGCGTCAGGTCGGCTTGGCCTACGCCTGGAACACCGGCGGCGCCATCCTGGGTGCGCTGGCTGGTGGCTTCGGCCTGCTGCCCCTGCTCACCGCCCCTCACTGCTGGCAGTTGGTCGCCGGGGTGCTTGTGGTCTTGGCCCTGGTGGCCCTGGTCCCCGCCCGTCAGCAGCTCCCCTCGGGGCGGCGCACCACGCGTGGGTGGGCCATGGCGGCCATGGGCCCGGTGCTGGTCAGCCTGGTGGCGGTGGTGTTGCTGTCGGCCCCCGGTCCCTCGGCGGCCTGGCGTCACACCCCTGTGGGCGCGGGTCGGGTGCGGCCGGATCTGAGCACGGCCAATGCCCGCGCCGCCTGGCTGCACAGCATCCGCGGCTCCATCGCCTGGGAGGCCGAGGGCGTCGAGAGCAGCATCGCCCTGGATCGTGCCGGCGGCTACGCGCTGCTGGTCCACGGCAAGTCCGACGGTCACGCCATCCTGGACGCCCCCACCACCGTGATGCTGGGCCTGGTGCCGGCGCTGGCGCACCCCGAGCCCAAGCGCTCCATGGTGATCGGTCTGGGCACCGGCACCACCGCCGGCTGGCTGGCCGCGGTACCCGGCATGGAGCAGGTGGACGCGGTGGAGCTCGAGGCCACGGTGCTCGACGCCGCCCGCGACTGCGACCTGGTCAACTTTGGCGTGATGGACGATCCCAAGGCCCACGTGGTGGTCAACGACGCCCGCGAGGTGCTGCTCACCACGCCTCATCAGTACGACTTGGTCAGCTCCGAGCCTTCCAACCCCTACCGTGCCGGGGTGGGCAGCCTGTTCACCCTCGAGTTCTACCAGGCGGTTTCTGACCGGCTCACCGAGCGTGGCGTGCTGGCCCAGTGGGTGCAGGGCTACGAGATCGACGCCGGCACCTTCCGCACCGTGGTGGCCACCCTCAACGAGGTGTTCCCCCACGTGGAGGTCTGGGAGACCGGCTACAACACAGATCTGCTGCTACTGGCCTCCAAGCAGCCCTTGGTGTGGGATCTACCCAGCCTCGAGGCCCGCCTCGTCGCCGAGCCCTACGCGACCGCGCTGCTGCGCATCTGGGGCGTGGCCGGTGCGCCGGGGCTGTTCTCGGGCTTCGTGGCCAACGCCGATCAGGTGACGGCCCTGGCCGCGGCCGAGCAGGGTCGGCTGAACACCGACGATCGCACGCTCATCGAGTTCGACTTCGCCCGCAACGTGGGCCGGGTGCGCACCAACCTGGTGGCGGAGCTCAAGGCCCTGGCCCGCACCCGCGGCCAGAACCGACCCCTGGTCCAGGGTGAGATCGACTGGCTGCTGGTGGACGAAAACCTCGCCCAGCGCGCCATGGCTCGCCACGCCACCCCCCCGCCCCTGGGAGGCGCGCCCGACCGCAAGCTGCGGGGCCTGGCCCGCAGGGCCTACGTCCAGGGCGACGAGTCCCAGGCCTTCGAGCTGTGGGCGCAGCAGGAGCAGGGCCCCCTCGGTCCTGGCGACCTGGCGTTGCTCTGCGCCGGCCTGGTGGCCCGGGGCGCGCCCTTCGAGGTGCTCGAGCCCCAGTTGCAGCGGCTCGAGGCCTTCCAGCCTGTGGAAGCCCGCCGGCTGCGGGGTCTGTACTACCTGGAGCTCGGCCACACCACGGCCGCCGTCGAGGCCGCCGAGGAAGCCCTGACCACAATGCGTCGCGACGCCTGGGTCTGGCCTCGGGCCGGTGAGCGCACCGGGCCGGTGAGCGCACCCTGGATCTGGCCGCCGCCATCGTCGAGCGTGATCCCACCCAGGCCCTGCGCCTGGTCCAGGCCCTCGAGCAGCCCTTCGCCATGCACTTCCTGGACAACGCTCGCCTGCGCACCCGGGTGGAGCTGCTGCCGGAGTCCGCGAGTGCTCAGGCCTGCGTGCCGGCGTACGCCGCCTTCGAGCCCTGGGTTCCGTGGAACGAGGAGCACCTGGCGGGGCGCGAGGCCTGCTATCGCGCCTCTGGGCACGTTCTGGCGGGAGTGGCCGCCGAGGATCTCGAGCGCTACCGCGCCAGCGTGCCACCGGAGCTGGGGGCGGGGTTGTAAGGGGAGGAGACCCCGGGGCCCGTGATTCTCCAGGGGCTGCGTCGAGCCCGGCGAGAATGACGCGGCTCACTCTGTGGGAGGAGATACCTCGTCGCGCGCCCCGCAGGCGGGGATGAACCCCATCCCTACATCCCCACCACCACGTGCGGCACCACCGGCCTCTCGCGACCCTTGACCTGGATGGCTTCGCGGGGCTCGAGGGTCACCTGTTCGTCGAGCTGGGCGGCCAGCTCTCCGGAGCAGAGGACCTCGCCGGGAGCGGCGCAGCCCGAGAGCCGGGCCGTGAGGTTCACGGTGTCGCCGTTGGCGGTGAAGTCCATGCGGCGCTGGGAGCCCACGCAGCCCACCACGGCCGGGCCGTAGTGCAGAGCCACGCCCATGCCCACGGGGCGCTCGCCTCGGGCGCTGCGTTTCGAGGTGAGCTCGGTGACGGCGCGCTGCATGTCGAGGGCGCAGGCCACTGCGCGCTTGGGATCATCCTCGCGCTCGGCGGGGTAGCCCCACCAGGCCATCAGGGCGTCGCCCACGAACTTGTCGAGGACGCCATCGTAGCGGTGGAGCACGTCTTCGAGGTGCTGGAAGAGCTCGTTGAGCAGAGCCACAGTGCGCTCGGGGCCCTCGCGCTCGGCGAAGGTGGTGTAGCCGCGCATGTCAGCGAAGAGCACCACCAGCTGGCGGCGCTGAGGCTCGGTGTCCACCGCCACGTGCCCTTGCTGGACCCGCTTGACCAGAGCCGGGGAGAGGAAGCGGGACAGGAAGAGGCGCTTGTTGGCTTCCTGCTCGTTTTCCTGGAGCAGCTGGATGCGCTCGAGGGCCATGGAGGTCTTGGATGCGATCCCGGTCATCAGGTCGAGGTCGTGGGTGCGAAAGGCGGCTGTGCGCGTGCGGCTGTCGAGCTGGATCAT
>CAZHIK010000352.1:0-414 GCA_964532635.1 uncultured Enterobacterales bacterium | reverse complement strand
ACTGCCAGCAGGGAGCGGATGCCCACGCCGCAGATGGAGGGCGCCTTCAGCAGAGAGGTCTCGCCGAAGCTGGGGTCGCCCACCAGCACGGCCTGCCCCTGGTCCAGCACTCGAGCCATCAGGGTGCGGGAGACGGTGGCCTTGGAGACGTTGCGATCGCGGTCGCGGGCGGTCACCGCGTGCCAGGAGGTGGTCTCCGGATCTTTGTACAGCGCGGCGCCCAGGTCTGCGTCCAGGGCCGAGATGGCGTAGCGCACCACCTCGTCGAGCAGCTGCTCGGGCTTGCGGTGGGTGTCGATCCGCCGGGACAGCTCGTGGGAGATGCGCAGCTTCTCGTAGTCGGCCATCAGCTTGTCCGGATCGTTCACCAGAGCCGCGGGCCGGAAGCCGCCCAGGGGCAGGGACTCCACCACC
>CAZHIK010000351.1:0-8639 GCA_964532635.1 uncultured Enterobacterales bacterium | reverse complement strand
ATCGACACTGGCGAGATCAAGGGCGGCGGCGGCTGCAGCTGCAGCGCCAACGCCACCGGCGCCAGCCTGACCTGGCTGCTCCTCCTCGCCCTCCCCCTCCTGCGACGCCGCCCTAGCCCCCCACAAACGCCCCCTCTCCCCGAGGGAGAGGGTGCCCCGAAGGGGCGGGTGAGGGGTAGCGCCCCTACCCCCCCTTCCGCTTCGCGAAGCTGAAGAACTTGTGCCCCAGGAAGCTGGTGAACACGGGGAAGCCCACCCCGATCACGTGCGCGATGTCGTGGGCGAAGGTCTCGATGCCCATCGCCGGTAGCGCGTAGTCCCCCAGGCCGATGCTGATGCCCCACACCTGAGCGATGCCCAGCAGGTTCACGATGGCGAAGCGGTAGAACTCCGAGGCCACCGAGCGCCCGGACTTCGAGAACACCAGCAACCGGTTGAGCACATACGCCGTGACCATCCCGATCAGGTAGGCCAGCACGATAGCCGCCGAGTACCCCATGTGCATGTCCAGCGCGTAGCGCGACGCCATGTTCACCAGCGCCGCCAGCCCACCCGCCACCAGGAACTTGATGAACTCGGAGGAGAAGAACAGGCGCAGCATGGGGGGAGGGCTCCACGGGGGTGGTCCGTAGTGCTCGCTCGCGGGGGTGCTGTCAAGGCCCCCTCCCCCGCGATAGCTTCCGCCCATGCCCGAGGCCGCCACCAGCCCCACACCAGCCCGCCACCGGCTCTACGCCGCGGTGGTGCTGCTGGTCGTCGCCGTCGCCTACCTGCCCAGCTTCCACGGCGGATGGGTGTGGGACGACCACTACCACAACGAGACCAACCCCCAGCTCGCCGAGCCCGTCCGGGTCCTCACCCAGACCTGCTGGGAGGGCGAGGATCTCGGCTACGGCGACAACTACCGGCCCGTCACCCTGCTCACCCACGCCGCGGTCCACCAGCTCGATCTGGGGCCGCCTGGCGAGCGGGCCATCAGCTACGGGCTGCACCTCGCCGCCGTGCTGCTGGTGGCGGGCATCGCCCTGCGCCTGGGGGCCTCGGCCAGCGTCGCCTGGTTGGCGGCGCTGCTGTTCGGCGTCCACACTGGCGCGTCCGAAGCCGCCATCTGGACCAACGCCCGATCGGACCTGCTCATCAGCGTGCTGGTGCTCGCCGCCTGGTGGAGCTGGCTCGGCAAGAAAGACCTGGCCGCGGGGCTCATCCTGGGACTAGCGATCTGGTGCAAGGAATCCAGCCTGGTGATGCCCGGGGTGGTGGCGCTGCTGATGTGGGGCCACCGGCGCTGGTCCTGGCGCTTGGTCATCCCCGCCATCGGCAGCATGGCGGTCTACCTCACCACCCGGCAGCTGCTCGACATCCAGATCCACTTCGGGGCCGCCGGCGCAGACCCGCTGGCATCCTACGGTGCCGTCACCCTGCGGGCCGCCCAGCTGATCCTGGCCCCCTGGACAGCCGACGCCCTGCCCGCCTACCACGCCATCCCCATCCTCGGCGGGCTGGTGCTGCTGGCCGGCGCCGCGGGTTGCTGGTTCGGTCGGGGACGTCCCCTCCTGGCCGGCTTCTGCGCCACATCCCTCGTGCTGGTGCCCAACGCCGCCGCCTCGGCCCACAACCAGGTGCTGGGCGACCGCTACTTCCACCTCACCCTGGCGGCCGGTGCCGTGGGGCTCGCGGTCCTGCTGGCCAAGCGCAGCATCCCCCGCACCGCCTGGCTGCTGGCCGCGCCCCTGGCAGTGCTCACCTTCGTGCGCGCCCACGCCTGGATCGACGACCACAGCCTGTTCACCGCCTCTCTCGATCGCGACCCCGGCAACGCCCTGGCCGCCTACCACGTCGCCTTCGACCACCACACCCGGGATGGTGACTGCGAAGCGGCCCTACCCCTGTACCAGCAAGCAGCGCCCGTGGAGCGCCGCGCCGCCAACGGCGTCCAGGCCTGCCTGCTCGATCTTGGCCGCTACAACGAAGCCGCCGAGATCGGCCCCGGCCTGGCCGAGGCCGATCCCGCCAACTCCACCCCCGCCTCCAACACCGCCCGCGCCCTCGCCCAGCTCTTCCGCCTGGCCGACGCCGAGCGCTGGGCCCGCGAGGCCATCACCCGCCGCCCCCAGCGCGTCGCCAACCACGTCCTCCTCGGCCAGATCCTGGGCATGCAGGGCCGCTTCGAAGAAGCCGAGGCCGCCTTCCTCGAGGCCCTACGCCTCGACCCCGAAAACACCGAAGCCCAACAAGGCGCCGACCTGGCCCGCACCAAGGCGGCGGAGGGCGACGACCCCGAGGCGTCAGCTCCATCGCTGCAGTAGCCGTGTCAACATCGCGCAGAGCCGGTCCGCCAGGCCCATGACCCGGTTCGCCTGTTCCCAGGGCAGCAGCCCCAACTCGGCCAGCATCTCCGCGTGACCTGCAGCCTCGCCCGCCTCACCCCGGGCCCTGCCGAAGGCGTTGCGCTTCTCCCCAGCGGTCCGGCGGTTGGCACCTTCGACCAGGTTGGCCCCGGCCGAAGCCCCAGCCCGGAGCAACTGGTCCGCGAAGCTTCGCTAGCCGCGCGGGACCACGTCCGAAGCGTCCTTGCAGGCCTTGGCCAGCTCGAGAGAGATGCGCCATGCGTCCAGCCGCTGGTGAGCGAAGTTGTCGTGCTTGGTCCGTGACATGAAGTCCTCCTTGGACTCCGGGCGACGTCGCCCTTCGCCCACGAAGGGGGCGGCGGCGTCCGGAGTCCGAGGAGGGCCGACAGGGGCCAACCACGTCAGCGCCTACCCGCGGCGCTGGAGCGTTGAGCGTGGGACGGCGACCGTCATGCGTAGGCGTGCTCGTGCGCGTGGTCGTCCAGCGTAGCCCGGGGACCGGAGACCGCGGCCGCACCCCACGCCCCACGAGAAACGACCACGCGAACGAGCACGCATCACGCGCTACGCGCTACGGGCCACGCCCCACGATCCTACCCCCCCGCCCCCAGATGCCGCTCCACCTGCCCCGCCACCTTCTGCGACAGCCCCACCGTCCCACTCAGCGTCCGATCCGACGGATACAGCTGCGTCGAATCGATCAAGTACAACCCCCGCATCGGCGTCTCCGTGCCCGGCACCTCGTGCCCGAAGCCCGGCGGACAGACCGCCTGTGCGTACGGCGAACGGAACACCCGAAACGCCCTCACCGCATCGGCCCCCAGCCCCGGCCGGATCATGCCCAGCACCCGCTCGAACTCCGTGCGGAAGGTGGCGTCGCTGTAGCTGAAGCGGGGATGGTCCACCGCCAGGTAGTGGGGCACGTACACCAGGTTGTCGCCACTCCCCGCGTCGGGATTGAGCGCCGTGGTCTCGATCAGCCCGCTGTAGGGGATGCGGCTGTCGTTGACGTTGCACCAGAAGCTATCGGTGATGGACTCGCGCAGGTGCACCGCCAGGCAGGCCACCCCCACAAAGGGGATTCGCGAGATGCGCGCCCGGTACTCCCCCAGGCTCTCGGGCAGCACCGGCGCCAGCTGCGGTAGCGGCACCGCCATCACCGCCGCGTCGAACAGCCGGGTGCGCTTACCCACTCGCAGCCCGCGGAAGCCTCCGCCGTCCCGAGCCAGCACCTGGGTGACCGGCGCGTTGAGGTGGATGCGCCCGCCGTGGTCCAGGATGGCGCGCTCCAGCGGGTCCAGGATGGTCTGCATCCCGCCGTCGATGAAGCCCATGACCTGCCGGCGGGTGGGTCCCTGGCGGCTGGCCGCCACCCGGTGGATGCGATGCCAGATCCACGCTGCGCTCACCTGGTCGCGGTACTTGCCGAACTTCAAGGTCAGCAGGGGCGACCAGATCACGTCGTAGGCCCGCTGGCCCAGCTGCTGCTTCAGCCAGATGTGGGCTGGCACCTCGTCCAGCTTCATCCAGTCGTCGGCCCGGGTCCAGGCCAAGGCCCGCAGGCCCATGTTGATGCGGGAGGCCAAGGGGATGGCGTCGAAGCTCAACAGATCGGGGCCCGAGGTGAACGGGTAGAGCCGGCCCTCGTAGTAGAAGGTGGTCTTCGCCGGCCGCCAGCGGAAGGCGTGGGCGAAGCCCAGCTGCTCGCCCAGAGCCAGGATCTCGTGATCGTTCAGGCAGAAGAAGTGGTAGTACAGGTCGTTGCGCTGGCCCTCGTACTCGAAGGTCCGGGCCAGGCCGCCCAGCTCCGAGCTGGCCTCGAACAGCTCGACGTGCACGCCATTGCGCGCCAGGTAGTAGGCCGTGCTCAGCCCGGCGATGCCGCCGCCGACCACCGCGACCTTCATCGCCCGCTCCTGCGCATGCCCACGGAGTCCTGCAGCTTCTTGCCGGGGCCCAGGTAGTACCAGGTGCGGTACCAGGCGTTGGCGCCGTGGCACATCACGTCCAGCAGCCGGGTCTCGAAGACCATGCGGCGCAGCAGTGAGGAGCGCAGGGCCATCTCCACCCCGCTGACCAGGTTGTGGGTGGCGGACTGGAAGCCCAGGTCCAGGCCCGTGATGTCCTCGCCCACGACAACAACGTCGTCCATGCAGCCGCTGCCGTCCTCGTGCACGGCCACCAGGTGCTCGATCTGCCAGGGGTCGAAGCCCATCATCCGGGCCACCACGCTATCGAGCGCCACGAAGTCGGAGGACGCCAGTATCCGATCCACCCGCCGAGGGCGGCCGGTCTTGGGGCCGTCGCCCTCCATGGCCACCGTGGCATCGCAGACCGAAAACGCCGGCTTCAACACCTTGTGGATGTCGGAGAGCACCTGGGTGAGCACCAGGTGGTAGTTGTGCCGGAACACGTCCAGGCAGCCCCACTGGTTCTTGATGGAGCAGGTGATGGTGCTCTTGTTGTGGGTCTTCATCACCGGCACCGTGACCAGGGTGGTCCGGGTGAGGATCTCGGGCAGGCGCAGCGCGGGCACCTGGCGATAGTCGGGCACCGGCACATCCACGAACGAGCCCTTCGACATGTTCGCGAAGCGCACGTCGTAGCGGTCCAGCAGCGGCTGGAAGCCCGAGCGCCGGAACGCCTTTTCGATGTCCACCAGCACCTGATCGGACTCCACGATGGTGATGGAGCCGGCGCGCTGGGACAGCACCCGGATCACGCCCTCGACCACCTCGGGCGAGGTCACCGCACCCGGCACGTACAGATCGAAGCCCAGGTTGGGCTTCAGCGCCACGTCGGCACCGGGCTCGATGCGATCCAGCACACCCGCCAACTCCATGGCTCGCGCCACGGCGTCGAACACCGACGGCTTCGAGGGCACCACGCTGACCACAGCACTCATCGACTCACCTCGCGCCGAGCGTCGGGCACTTAGCTCGCGTACGACCCGGAAGGCGCACGGAGTATCCGCAGGAGAGGCGGGGCACAAGCGTGCACCGGTGTCACTCCTTTGACCACGGGCTCGGCTTGCGTTGGGTATCTTCACCTCCAATGGTCCCGTCCCCCCGCTTCCTGCTCCTGACGTCCTGGCTGGTTCTCACCGGCTGCGGGCAGAGCTGCGGCGCTCACAGCGGTGCAAACGACGGCCCGGACAGCGATCCCGACGCCATTCCCCCCCAGGACACCGCCCCTCCTGTCGCAGCGGAGCGTGGTGTCGCCACCCGCCTGGCCATCCTGGTGCTGGACGGCGCCCGGGTGGAAGAGACCTTCGGCGACCAGACCGACTACGGCGAGGGCTGGTCCGACGCCTGGGACGGCCCCAGCGACGAGATCCTCCCCACGATGCGTGAGCGGGTGCTGCCCACCGGCACCCTGTTCTCCAGCGGCTACGTCTCCGGCATCACCGTCACCACCCCCGCCCACGCAGACCTGCTCACCGGGCGGCGTGAGCCCTTCCTGCACCTGTCCCATCGCCAGGGCATCGGCCCCTACCTGCTCCACTACCCCACCCTGCAGGAGACCCTCCGCAGCAGCTACGATGACGGCCCGGACGGGGCCTGGCTCATCGCCAACACCGGCCACCTCGAGACCCTGGTCCACGGCCACTACCCCGACCTGGGGATTGATCTGGGGGCCAACATGACCCTGCTGTACGAGGACGACGCCGGGCAGAGGGGCTTCGAGAGTGACGACGGCGTGGTGGTCCAGGAAGCCCAGGACCGCCTGGCCGAGGGCGCCCGGATGGTGCTGGCCAACCTCCACGAGATCGACCGCGCCGGTCACAACAGACCCACCAGCTACGCCGAGGTCGTCTCCCGAGCGGACCAGCCCATCACCGACTTCCACGATTGGCTCAGCCACGACAGCGACATCGGCGATGAGACCCTGCTGCTGGTGCTGGCCGACCACGGCCGCCACCGTTTCTCCGAAGCGGTGCCCGAGCCCTGGACCCACCACGGCTGCCACTGCAGCGGCTGCCGCGAGGTCCCCATGTTCCTCTGGGGTCCCGGGATCCGTCGGGGAGCCACCATCAACTCCCCGGTGGTCCTCGAGGATCTCACCTCCACCGCCGCCTGGCTGCTGGGCATCACCATGCCCTACTCCACCGGCCTGGTGCTCACCGACGCCATGGAGGGCGAGCCGGAGGTCGAGCAGCGGCGGGGTTCGGTGAACCTGAGCGCCTCGGGCTCCCTGTGGGCCACACAGGAATGGAGCTCCGACCGGGCCCACCGCTCCTCGGTGCTGGCGGGCGACGAGCCCCTTGGCGACGCCGACGCCCTGCACGTCGAGGAACCCGTGATGCTGGCCACCGACACCGGCGACTTCGCGTGCTGGCGAGAGCTGAGCGTCACTCGCGATCCCGAGTTCTGGCCCTGGCTGCTGCGCTGCGCCCAGCGCGCTCCCGAAGGCACCTGGCAGGATCTCGCCTTCCCCGAGGACCATCAGTGGCCCCACATCTCCCCTGCCCTGGCCTCCCCCGCCGCCGGGGTGCTGGTGATCAGCTACCTGCAGTCCATCGAGAGCACCGCCGAGGGTGCGACGAACGCCGACGACATGCGGCTCCGGCTGGCCCGCTGGACCGACGGCGAGGGCTGGGAGCAGAGCGAGCCGCTGGAGCTGGGCCCCCACTTCCCCACCGACACCGACCTCGTGGCCTCCGAAGACGCGCTCTGGGTCACCTTCTCCGCGGGCCTGAGCGCCTCGTCGTCCCGCTACACCCGCCGCCCGTGGGTCTACATGCTCGACTGGCTCGAGGACGACGAGCCCAGCTGGCGTGAGGTCTACCAAGCCGGCCGGCGGGACAACGAAGGCCACAGCTACGAGCGCGGGGCTCACCCCACCCTGACCGGTTCCAGCAGCGGCCTGCGGCTGGCATGGCACGCCTACGACGACCAGGGCATCCACCTGCTGGTCACCCGGGCCAACCGCCCCGACCGCGAGTCCAGCTGGAGCACACCCATGGCGGTGGACACCAGCGGCAGGCTCTACGGCCACGTGCCGCCGGTGTGGGATCCCAGCGGCCAGCTCTACTGGGCCCGCGAGGGAGAAGCGGGCACGGCCGAGATCTGCGTGCTGGCCAGCCTGGATGCCAGCCCCGACTGCCAGGACACCGAGCATCCCTGGATCGACAGCCTCGCTGCCACCGACACCGGGGCCCTGGCCAGCGTCAGCCACGGCGACGGCGCCTGGCAACTCATCGACCTCACCTGGCACCAGTCCCCCCTCTCCCCCGCGCGGTGAGAGGGCTATGTTGCCCCCATGGCGCAGCCTCCTCCAGCCTCGAGCCGACGGCCGAGGGTCCCGGACATCCTCACCGGCCTGCTGATCGCGACCGTCGTGACCGCGCAGCTGGTCTTCGCCCTCCAAGACGTGCGCCTGCCCAGGGATCCCGGCCTGTACTACAAGCTGGTGCCCACCCTCTACCAGGCCATGGCCGAACCCTTCGCCAACGCCGGCCAGCTGCTGGCCGCCCTTGTGGAGAGCAGCGGCTGGTACAACCTGCTGCTGGCCGCGGGGCTCCACCTGCTGGGGCGAGGCCCCCTGGTCTTCGAGCTGACCTGCGCCGCCTGGGTGGGCTTGCTGCTGCTGGGGGCAGCCCTGGTGGCCCGACGATCCGGCGGCCCCCGCGCGGGCTTCTGCGCGGCCTGCCTCGCGGCGGCCATGCCCATGGTGCTCATCATGGGCCGCACCCCGTGGATCCACATCCCCGAAGCGGCGCTGGCCGTGCTCGTGCTGGCTGCCTGGCAGCACGACCGGGCCCTGCAGCGCTGGCCCACCGTGATCGCGCTGGCCCTGGGGGGCGCCCTCGTGATCACCCTACGCCACTCCGGCCTGATCTGGCTGGGGCCCATGGCGCCGCTGCTGCTCTGGACCGCACCCCAGCCCCGAGCTTGGCGCCGCATCGGTCTGGTGCTGGCCAGCTGGGCCGTGGCGCTGGTGGTGCCCGCTCTGCAGCTGATGGAGTACCTCGAGGCCAAGATGAACGCCCGGGATCGCTACGCCAGCCAGCTCCCGGAGTTCGTGGAGCAGCTGGTGTCCAACCTGGCCTGGCCCACGATGCTCGTCTGCATCCTGGGGCTGGTGCTGCTCAACCTCCGCAAGCCACGCCTTCCCCGTGAGCCCGTCCGTCCGCTGTTGTGGCTCTGGCTGCTCGCCGGAGGCGTGCTCTGGGTCGTCTTCCGAGCCGGGCTCGACAACTTCACCCCCATGATGGTGGCCCTGGCCATCCTGGCGGGGCTGGGCCTGGCCCGCATTGGGCCCTGGGGCCTGCTCCCCGCGGTCTTCGCC
>CAZHIK010000350.1:0-8641 GCA_964532635.1 uncultured Enterobacterales bacterium | reverse complement strand
CACGAACACGAACACGAACACGAACACGAACCCGCGCGTAGCAGCGAACACGAACCCGCGCGTAGCAGCGAACACGAACACGAACACGATTCGGTGCCCCACCACATCTTGACGCCCCCCCTCCCGGATCCCAGGTTCCTCCTCCCCCAAACCACCCGGAGCCGACCATGTCCCACCTCACAATCGGCGAGCCCGCCCCCGACTTCACCCTCCCAGCTCCCGACGGCTCCGAGGTCTCCCTCGAGTCCCTGCGTGGCAAGAAGGTCGTGCTGTACTTCTACCCCAAGGACAACACCTCGGGCTGCACCACCCAGGCCTGCGGCTTCCGCGACAACCTGCCCGCTATCGAAGCCAAGGGCGCCGTGGTCATCGGTGTGTCCCGCGACTCCGCCAAGCGCCACATCGGCTTCGCCACGAAGCACGAGCTGCCCTTCACCCTGCTCACCGACGCCGACCACGCCGTGCACGAGCTGTACGGCGCCTGGGGTGAGAAGCGCATGTACGGCAAGACCGTGCTGGGCGTCATCCGCACCACCGTGCTCATCGACGAGCAGGGCGTGATCCTGGACGTCAAGCACAAGGTCAAGGCCAAGGCCGACCCGGAGCGGGTGCTGAACCTGCTGGGATGAGGCTCTCGGCGTCCCCTGTGGTAGTATCGGGGCTCTCGCCCTCGTGCGAACACCGGGGAGAAGCACCATGCGAGTGCCTTTGTGGAGAAACGCCACGTCTCATGCTGTGCTGTTCGGCCTCTGCCTCGGAGCGTGCAACTCGCCACCAGGTTCGCCGGAGGTGGCCATCGATCCCTCCCAACCCGGTACCGAGGACAAGCTGCGAGCGTTGATCGTCCAGGAATCGGAGGACGGCAACGATGATCTGGTCAGCTACAGCTATGCCTGGCAGCTCGACGGCGTGGACCAGGCCGATCTGACCGAGAGCACCGTCTCCGCCGATCGGACCGCCAAGGGCCAGGCCTGGCGGGGGCTGGTCACCCCCAGCGACGGTCAGCTCGAGGGGCCTCCCGTCGGGGCCACCGCGTCCATCGGCAACACGCCCCCGTCGGTACAGGTCTCCCTCTCCCCAGCCCTTCCCACCACCACCGATGACGTGGTCGCCGAGGTCAGAGGCCACGATCCGGACGGCGACGAGCTGACCTACAGCTACGAGTGGCACGTGGGCGACGAGCCGACCAGCCACACGGACGCGGTCCTGCCAGCCTCCGCCACCACCAGCGGCGAGATCTGGACCTTGTGGGTCACCCCCACCGATGGGGAGGACGATGGCGAGCCGGCCTCGGCCAGCCTGTCCATCGACAACAGCCCTCCTGTGGTCAGCGGCGTGGAGATCACGCCAGCGCAGGCCACCACCACCAGCACGCTCAGCGTCACGGCCGACGCCCACGACGACGATGGGGACGCGGTCACCCTCGGCTATGTGTGGACCGTGGACGACGAGGTGGTGCTCGAGGGCGACGAGCCCAGCCTCACAGGCGAGCACTTCGACAAGGGGCAGCAGGTGGTCTGCACCGTCACCCCCAACGACGGATGGGTGGATGGCGAGCCCGTGTCCTCCGACGTCATCGTGATCCTCAACGCTCTCCCGGCCGTGAGCGCGGCCTCTATCCAGCCGAGCCCGGTCTTCGAGGCCAGCACCGCCAGCTGCGTCGGCAGTGGCTGGAGTGACGACGACGGGGACGCCGAGTCCTACGCGGTCAGCTGGGCCGTGGACGGAACCGAGGTCTCCACCGAGGCCACCGTCGATGGTGAGCTGTTCGACCGGGACCAGACCCTCGCCTGCACGCTCACCCCCTGCGACGAAGAGGACTGCGGCGAGCCGGTCAACGCCGAGGTCGTCGTGAGCAACACGCCCCCCAGCTTGACCTCCGCCTCCCTCTCCAGCATCAGCCCAGCCGAGGGCGACACCCTGAGCGTCAGCCTCGGGAGCACCGCAGACGACGACGGCGACGACGTCACGGTCCTGTACACCTGGTCCGTGAACGGCACCGTGGTCTCCAGCGCCAGCACACTGTCATCCAGCAGCTTCGAGCGGGGCGACAGCGTCTCCTGTGAGCTCACCCCCTACGACGGCACCGACAGCGGCTCACCCGTCACCACCTCCACCGCCACGGTGATCAACACCGCCCCGGAGATCACCTCGGTCTCCCTCTCCCCAGGCACCCCTGCCACCGACGACACCATCACCGCCACCGTGAGCAGCAGCGACGCCGACGGCGACACGGTCTCCCTGGCGTACAGCTGGATCGTGGACGGTAGCATCGTCGCTGTCAGCGGCTCCACCCTGGAAGGCACGACCTGGTTCGACAAGGGCCAGAGTGTACGGGTGACCGTCACCCCGAGCGACGACGCCAGCAGCGGTGCCGCCGTGACCTCGAGCGCCGTCGAGGTGCTCAACACGTTGCCCGGGGCTCCCACGCTCTCCATCCAGCCCGAGGTCCCCATGGAGGGCGACGCCCTGGTCTGCACTGTAGAGGTGGAGTCCACCGACGTCGACGGTGACAGCATCAGCTACGACTTCGCCTGGACGGTGGATGGCACAAGCTGGAGTGGAGCGGCCTCCACCACGACCTGGACCGGGGACACGGTCGCGGCCGGCAACACCACCATGGGGGAGAGCTGGACCTGCACCGTCACTCCCGACGACGGTGAGGCGAGCGGCGGGACCGCGGATGCAGAGGCGGTCATCGTCGGCTTCTCCGGCTGGGACGATGCTGAGCTGCTGCTGGCCGAGGCCGACGTCGTGATCCTCGGCGATGTCAGCGACTACAGCGGCATGTGCGTGGAGATCCTGGACGACCTGGACGGCGACGGCACCCAAGAGCTGATCCTGGGTGCGCGCAACTCCGATCCTGGCGGTACGGCCTCCGGCGGCGCCTACCTGTTCTACGGCTCATCCCTCACGCGCAGCAGCTTCGAGCTGTACGACGCCGACCTGGTCCTGGCCGGCGTCGCGTCCGGGGACGCCGCGGGCACCGACATCGATCAGCTGGGGGACGTGGACGGCGATGGTGTGGCCGATCTGCTGGTCAGCGCTCACTTCCACGACGGGGTGGCCACACGCAGCGGCGATGTCTACCTCTGCCTGGGGGGCGACCTGACCAGCATGGGCGATCTGAGCGACGCCCACGCCATCTACATGGGGGAGAACGGCTACGACTACCTGGGCTGGTACACGTCGGCCGCGGGCGACCTGGACGGCGACGGCCTGGCGGACTTGCTGATGGCGGCCCCCTACAACGACGACGGCGGCGGCTCGTCGGGCAAGGTCTACGTGGCCCTGGCCGCCAGTGTGGGGAGCGGTGGTCGACTCGACGCCGCCACCTCGGACTGGACCATGGTGGGCCTGGCCGGAGGCGACCATCTCGGCTCCGACCTGGCTGGCATCGGTGACCTCGACGGCGACGGCTACGACGACTTCCTGGTGGCCGCCCCCCAGGTCGACGACGACGGAAGCGACGTCTACGGTCCAGGCGAGGTCTACCTCGTCCTGGGCAGCAGCCTGCCTTCGACGGCCACCCTCGATCCGGCCAGCGCCGACGCCACCTTCGTCGGGACCACCGACGGCGACGCCACCGGACGCTGCCTGGCCTCAGGCGACCTCGACGGCGACGGCACCCCCGACCTGCTGATCGGCGCCACCACCGCCGATGACGGTGGGGAGAACGCAGGCTCCACCTACGTCTTCCTGGGCGCCGACCTCGGCACCCTGGGTGGCTTCGCCACCACCGACGCCAGCCACATCATCACAGGCAGCGCCGAGGACGTCCGCATGGCCCACGGCCGCGGGCAGCCCGTGGGTGACCTGGACCTGGACGGTCTGGACGACCTGTTGCTCGGCGAGGTGTACCACGACGAGGGTGCCGGCCACGCAGGGCGCGGCCTGCTGATGCTCGGGACCACAGCCACCAGCGCTGCCACGGTCTCGGCCGCGGACGCCGAGTACAGCTTCCTGGGTTCGCACGTGGACGACTGGGCCGGCTCCGATGGGGCTGTCGGCGATCTGAACGGCGACCACCTGCCCGACATCGTGATCGGTGCCAAGGGCGTGGACGACGGTGGCGAGCTGTCCGGGGCGCACTACGTCTGGTTCAACCCGGGCTACCTCGACACCGAGGACAGCCCCTGCGACTACGGCACCTGTGGAGCGAACGCGGGGTCCAGCTGCGAGGACATCCTCACCACCGTCCCCGCCAGCCCCACCGGGCGCTACTGGATCGATCCCGACGGCAGCGGGGCGAGCGAGGTCTACTGCGAGATGACCACCGACACCGGTGGCTGGACCCTGCTGGCGGTGGTCTCGGACGACCTCCAGGACACCTGGACCTGGGACGACCGCCACCTGTGGGACACGGACACCAGCACTTTCGGCGATCTGGACGATCTCCACCTGGACTACAAGAGCGCCTCCCTGCACCAGCTGGACTTCTCCGACCTGCTCTTCGTGCACGCCCCCTCGGGAGTCTGGGCGTCGTACCACGGCGTCGGCACAGGTTCCCAGACCCTCGCCGACCTGATCGGCGCCACGGGCTCCACCTGCTACGGCAGCTCGTCCGGCTACCCCATGAGCGCTGGAACCCTGACCGCCACCGAGGAGGTCTGCTCCACCGACCTGTACCTCAGCCCCCAGGACCAGGACGGCAACACCCACTGCAGCTGCAGCAGCTGCTCCAACGACGCCTACGGTCCAGCCTGGAGCGGCCAGAGCAACGGCTCCTGCCCCTTCGACGATCCCGGCGCCTCGGGTTGCATGGGCACGGCCGCCGACACCCCCACTGAGGAGGCACGCTGCACGGGGTACGGCCTGGATCTCGGCGTGAGCACCGGGGACGCATACACCGGAGAGAACAACATGCGCGTGTACGCGCGGTAGCTAGTCGAGCACCACCGGCAATGCCCGCCCCAGCACCAGGCTGGCGTTGTTGATGTGCAGGCCGTGGGCCATGGGCTCGACGCCACGGGCCACCACCTCGCGCAGCAGCCGACCGTACTCGGGATCGATGTCGTCCGCCGGGCCCACCCGCTCTGCGTCGCTGCGGGAAGCCAGGTAGAAGATCACGCCTCGGTGGCCCTGCTCGGCCATCTCGGCCAGCTCGAGCAAGTGCTTCTGGCCGCGCTTGGTGACCGCGTCTGGGAAGCGGGCCATGCCCGGCTCGGCGATCAGGGTGGCGTTCTTGATCTCCACCCAGCAGGGGGGCCTCCCCTCACCCTCCAGCAGCAGGTCGATGCGGCTGTTGCGGGAGCCGTACTTGACCTCGGTTCTCACCGAGTCGTAGCCCTCGAGGCCGGGGATCAGCCCCAGCTCCACGGCTTCGCGGACCAGCTTGTTGGGCAGCTGGGTGTTGACCATCACGCGTGTGTCGCCCCCGGGCCCTACGAAGCACTGCTCCAGCGTCCACTTCAGCTTGCGCTTGGGGTTGGAGGCCGGGGAGATCAGCACCCGACCACCTTCGACCCAGCAGGTCTTCATGGTGCCCGAGTTGGGCACATGCACGGTGACCTCGCTCCCATCAGCCAGCCTGACATCGGCCAAGAACCGCTTGTAGCGCCGCAGGATGACCGCGGGGACCAGCTCGACCGGGTAGCGCATGGAGCCCTCCAGTGTAGGGGCGGGGTTCACCCCCGCCCGGCCTAGAAGAAGCTGCCGATGGAGAAGTCGAAGACCGCCTTGCGCTCACCCTCTTCGGGCTTGACCGGGAAGCCCCACTCGAAGCGCAGGGGGCCCAGGGGGCTGAACCAGCGCACGCCCATGCCGTAGCTGGTGCGCAGATCGAGGGGGTTGATGTGGCCGTTGCCCCAGGGGTCGCCGAACGCGTTGCCAGCGTCGAAGAAGACCACGGTGGAGATGCCGGCGGCCTTGACGATGGGGAACTCGATCTCGATGTTGTTGATCCAGGTCTCGGTGCCGCCCACCACCAGCCGATCGTCGGGGGCTGTGGGATCGTCGGAGCCGATGAAGCTCGACCCCAGGTAGCCGCCGCCGCTCGAGCGATAGCCGGTGCCGCGGATGGACGGGCCCAGGCTGTACCAGTCGAAGCCGCGCACCGAGTTGATGCCGCCCGCACGGTAGCGGTGGATGTAGGGCAGCACGGTGCCGTCGGTGGAGCGGATGTAGCCCAGGGTGAGGTTGTAGCGGAAGATGGCCCACTCACCGCCGGGGCTGATGGGGCGGAAGTAGCGGAAGTTGAAGCGCGACTCCCAGAAGTTGAAGTCGCCGCCCAGCACCGACAGGACGTTGTCGTCGTCGACCCGGAAGCCGCCGGACAGCTCGGTGGCCAGGCTGGAGTAGTAGCCCCGGGTGGCCATGATGCGGTTGTTGCGCTTGTCGACGTTGAGGTTGAGGCCCAGGGTGGAGGTCAACCCCGAGCGGTACAGCTCACCGCCCAGCACGCGCTTCTTGTAGGAGTCGATGACGTTCAGCCCGGCGTTCTCGATGGTGTAGTCCATGGTGAGCCGGACGTCGTCGCGGGCGTCCATGTAGCGGCCGATGGCGATGGAGCCGCCCTGTTGGTACTCGTCTTCGATCCATTGGCGGGACAGGGCGTAGGCGTTGACCTGAAGGGTCCAGCGGGAGTCGAGGAAGTAGGGATCGAAGAACGACAGGTTGCCCTGCTGGCGGCGGCTGGAGATGTTCACCGCGGCCGACATCACGTAGCCGAGCCCCAGGAAGTTGTTCTTCGAGACATTGAGCCCGAAGACGAAGTTCTCGAGGTTGGAGAAGCCGGCCTGGGCGGAGAAGCTGCCGGTGGGCTGCTCGGTGACCTCGAGGTTCATGTCCAGGACGTTGTCGCCGTCGCCCCGGGGGGTGGAGATGCGCACTTCTTCGAAGAAGCCCAGCCGCTCGAGGCGGGCGCGGGCTTCCTTGATGGCACGGCCGGAGTACCAGTCGCCTTCGTTGATGGGGATCTCGCGGCGGACCAGATGATCGAAGGGTAGGGCGTGGGCGTAGATGTCGGTGGGCGCGGTGCTGTTATTTTCGCCCTTCTGGATGTCGAAGGTGATGTCGACGATCTCGCGCTCGGGATCGGTCTCGGTGAGCGGGACGACGTTGACGAAGGCGTAGCCCTGGTCGGCGTACAGGTCGCTGATGTCCTGCATCACCGCCTGCAGCTGGGTGAGCTTGAACCACTCACCGGGCTTCAGCGGGTCGCGAGCGGCGCTGGCGCCCTTGCTGCCGTAGCCCACAGCGCCCTTGTAGTAGGCCACGGTCTCGCCGATCTCGCGGCGGCTGTCGCGCTCGACATCGTCGAGGGAGTCGCCCTGGATGAGGCGCTCGACCGCTTCGCGGGTGAGGCCTTCGTGGGGCACCCACTCGCCGTCGATGTCGACCTTGCCCAGGCGGTAGCGCACGCCCTCTTCGACGTGGATGTTGACGTAGATGTTGCGCTTGTCGGGGGAGAGATAGACCCGGGGGGGATCGACCTTGACGTCGACGTAGCCTTCCTCGAGGTAGACCGAGCGCACCACGTAGACGTCGTTTTCGAGGTTGGACTCCAGGAAGGTACCCGAGTTGGTGAGCCAGGGAGCCACCCCCGCCTGCTTGGTCTGCATGAAGCGGCGGATCTTGCGGTCAGCGAGGTTGTCGTTGCCGGAGATGTCGATGTGCGACACCAGCACCTTGCGGTTCTCGGTGATGTCGAAGGTCAGCTCGACCTGGTGCTCGGCGACTTCCTTGACCTCGGGGACCACCTCGGCCAGGAAGTAGCCCTTCTCGATGTACAGGTCGCGGATGCGCTGCATGTTGAGCTTGACATCGGCGTCGTTGAGCACCGCGAAGGCCGGGATGTCGATCACCTCGCGGATGTCGTCTTCGTCGATCTTCTTGTTGCCGGCGATCTTGACCGCGCGGATGGCGGGCTTCTCCACCACCACGAAGGCCACCACCAAGCCCACACCGTCGGGGGCCGGCGAGACATCGACCTGCACGTCGTCCACCAAGCCGGAGCGGTAGATGGACCGGATGTCCCGGCGGACAGCCCAGGCGCTGATCTGCTCACCCTCGCGCAGATCGATGCGCGCGCGGATGGCGGCGTCCTCGATCCGGCGGGTGCCGCTGATGACGATGGAGGAGACCTCGCCCTCGTAGTTGGCCGGGCCACCGTCGGCGAGAGCCGGAGCGGTGAGCAGCAGGCACAGCAGGGCCAGGAGCGCTGGCACGAGCCGGCGCAGGAGGGGGGCCATCAGGGATTCTCCACGAAGCAGCCGTCCACCAGGTGCAGGCGGCGAGGGAAGTGCGCGGCCAGGGCGCGAGAATGGGTCACTACCACCAGCGTGGACCCCACCTGGTCGTGCAGGGCGAGCAGCTGCTCGAACACAGCTCGAGCGGTGCGCGGGTCGAGGTTGCCGGTGGGCTCGTCGGCGAGGATCATGCCGGGACGCATGACCATGGCCCGGGCGATGGCGACACGCTGCTGCTCGCCGCCGGACAGCTCGCCCGGCTTGTGGGTCAGCCGTTCGGACAGCTCCATGCGAGCCAGGGCCTCGGTGGCCATGTCGGCGGCCTCGGTGAGGGGCACGCCAGCGATGACCGCAGGCATGGCCACGTTCCACAGCGCAGTCTGGTCGGACAGCAGGTGGTGGAACTGAAACACGAAGCCGATGGAGCGATTGCGGCGGGCGTCCACCGCGCG
>CAZHIK010000349.1:0-8671 GCA_964532635.1 uncultured Enterobacterales bacterium | reverse complement strand
CCGCCCTCGTAGGATTCGGGGGTGCCGTCGTTGTCGCAGTCTTCGTCGAGATAGTCCGGCGTGCGGTCACCGTCGGTGTCCACAGGGTCGTCTTCCCACTCGGTGGTGCCCCCCTCGTAGATGTCTCCGATCCCGTCGCCGTCGGAGTCGATGTCCATGTAGTCGTCGGTGCCGTCGCCGTCGCTGTCCAGCGGGTGGTCGGGGTCACCGCCGATCTCGATCTCGTCCAGGATGCCGTCGCCGTCGTTGTCGGTGTCGCGGTAGTCGGGGATCCCGTCTTCGTCGGTGTCGCCAGGACCCGAACCCGAGGCGTTCTTCTCGTCTTCGTCCGACACGCCGTTGTTGTCCGAGTCCCAGTCGAGGAAGTCCTTGATGCCGTCGCCGTCGGAGTCGATGGGCAGGGTGTAGGGATCGGTGTCGCCCGCCTCGATCTTGTCGTTGATGGTGTCGCCATCGGACTCGGTGTCCAGGTAGTTGGGCGTGCCGTCGCCGTCTTCGTCAGCGTCTTCGGTGCCCTCGTGGATGTCCATGATCAGATCACCGTCGGCATCGTCGTAGTCGTACAGACCGCCGGTGGTGTCGGATCCGGTGTCGGGAGAGGTGTCGAGGACCGGCTTGTCACCGCAGTCGGGCGCGAGGCAGCCCAGGGTGATCAAGGCGAGGACGACACGAGGGCCAAAGCGGGACGGATCCATGGCTGACTCCGAGAAGTTGCGTGTAGCCTACTCGCTGCTGGAGCCCGATGTCAACGTGATGTTCGGGGCCTCGGTGACCCAGGTCGCAACACTCCGAACCCACGTCGGTTAGCTCTACGAACCCCCCGTCACGGAGCAGCTCGTGGGCCGCCGCTGGAGCGATCACTACACCCGCAAAGCCAAAGACGCTGGCTACGGCGCTCGCTCGGTCTACAAGCTCGAGGAGATCCAGCGCCGCACCAGGGTGGTCCGCCGCGGCAGCAAGGCCGTGGATCTGGGCTGCTACCCGGGCTCCTGGTCCCGCTACCTCGTGAAGCAAGGCGTCTGTCGGCTGGTGGGGGTGGACTTCCGCGTGCCCGAAGGGATCCGGGGTCACTTCATCCAGGGCAGCGCCCTCGAGGTCACCGCCGAGCAGCTGCTCGAGGCACTCGACGGGCCGGCCGACCTGGTGGTGAGCGACATGGCTCCCAACACCACCGGCAACCGACTGGGGGATCACCTGCGACAGGTGGAGCTGGCCGTGGCGGTGCTGAAGCCCGGGGGCGCCTTCGTCACCAAGCTCTTCGATGGCCCCGAAGCCCAAGCCTACGTGCTCGGGGTCCGGCCGCACTTCGGCAAGCTGCGACGCATCAAGCCCGACGCCACCCGCAGGCAGAGCGTCGAGCTGTTCGTCGTGGCTACGGGCTTCCGCGGCGCGCCCTCGGAGCGGCCTTGAGCCACAGCTCGCGGCGGTGGATGTTTCGCCTCGCGGCGCTGGCCCTGGTGCCCATGCTGCTGCTGGTGGCCGAGCTGGGCCTGCGGGCGGTGGAGCCTCCCCAGCCCAGCCTGGACCTGCCACAGGGGTGGTCCGGTGACGCGCGGATCGTCAGCACCGGCAGCCGGCAGCTGCCCCTGGAGCGCTATTCCGCCGACGATGGAAGCGCGCGGATCCGCACCACGAAGGACATGGTCGATAGCCGCTTCATGCACCCGGTCGACTACAACCTCGAGCGGCCCGAGGGAGTCCTGCGCGTGTTCTGCTTCGGGGGCTCGGCCACCCTGGGCGTCCCGGTCGAGGCCACCCCCGAGCTGACCTTCCCGGGACAGCTGCAGGCCTTGCTGGCAGCCGCTGGCGTCCAGGCCGAGGTCATCAACCTCGGTGGCGCGAGCTTCGGCTCGGATCGCGTGGTGGAGCTGATGGCCCAGGCTGTCGAGCACCAGCCCTCGGTCCTGGTGGTCTACAGCGCCAACAACGAGTTCTTCGAGTACGCCCTGGCCCTCCACGAGCGCAACGCCGATCGCGGCGACGCCGCCTTCGAGCGGCGCTCGGGCTCCCGGCTGGTGCGCGGGCTGTGGCGGCTGTCGGATCGTGTGAAGGGCCGCGACGCCGCCCTCCCCTCCCCCGACGCCCTGGAGCAGCGGCAGCAGGCCCTGGTGCGCACCGCGGTGGAGATCGAGCTGGCTCGGGATCCCGGATCTGCTCCCCAGGCCGATGGAGAGGGCTTCCGGCGCCGCGACACGCCCTACCGCGACGTGGTGTCACGCTACGCCGCCAACCTGGAGCGAATGGCGGCGTTGGCCCGCGATGTTGCGCCGCTGGTGCTGGTGGTCGTGCCGGCCAACCTGGCGCAGGAGCCCTTCCAGGCCGTGCACGATCCCTCCATGAGCGAGCGGCAGATCGCCGCCTGGGAACGCTCGGTCGGCCAGGCGCAGGTGCTGCTGGAGGGTGGCGATGCACAAGCCGCGGTCGCGCTGTTGGACACCGCCATCCAGCAGGACCCCATCCACGCCCGGGCCCACTGGCTACGGGGCAAGGCCTGGCTCGAGCTTGGCGACCAGCGCCAGGCCTCTCGGGACCTGCACGCCGCACTGGAGCTCGACGTCGCTCCAGGTCGCCCGGTGACCGCCCAGGCCGAGGCCGTCCGCTCGCGCGCGGACCCGCCCCGGGTGCTGGTGGTGGACCCCACCCTCAACTTCGAGGCCGTGGGGCTGGCCAGCGGCGGCCAGGGACACTTTCACGACGCCTGCCACCTGGTGCCCGAAGGCTACGGACTGCTGGCGCGACACGTGGCCCGCGCCCTGGAGGGTGCCGGCCTGACCGCTGCCACCTACTGACCGAGCAACCCGGTGCGCAGGGTCTTGTTGGCGTTGGGGCCCACGTAGTTGCCGAAGATGAGCTTCATGAACGGCACCCCCGGGATGGTGCCCCTGGACTGCCCGTTGACCAGCAGGGAGGTGCCCTTGCCCGGCACGTACTCGAGGGTCATGGAGTCGCCCGCGTGCAGGGTGGGGATCCAGGTGATGAAGGTGTCGCACTGGCTGCGCAGCGAGGCGTAGGTGGGATCCTCCTCCCAGACCTCGACGTAGGCCTCGATGGTCTTCTCGGCCGGCACCTCGCTGTAGACGAAGGACATGTGCAGCCGCTTGGGTGCGTCGGTCTGGATGGCCGTGGTGCCGCTGGTGGTCTTGGCCTGCAGGTAGAGCCCGCCCACGTAGACGTCCACGAAGTACTTTTCACGCAGGGCCATGCCGTTGAGCACGAGCGTCTCGCCCGCCAGCGAGTGGGTGTCGGGCATGGTGATCCCCGCGAGCTCACCGGCCCAGGTGGGCAGCGAGACGCCGAGAGCCAGGACGGAGGCGAGGATGCGCTTCATGGATGTTCCCCTCGGAGAGTTGTCTGCGGACGGGGTCGGACTATCCGCACACCGGACGGGCTGCCATGCACAGACCGTTCGGGCGCCTGGGGATTCCCCGAGTCAGAACGGAAACGGAACCATCCGATCGATCTCGAGCATCGCCGCCAGCAATCCCGGGGGAAGCAGCCGGTGCTGCTCGTCCAGGGAAGCGGCCTCGAGGGCCTGATAGTTCGTGGCGTTTCCACTGTAGGCGTAGTCGTGCTGCCGAAGCTGCAGCAGCAGCACACACGCACCGATCACCAGCGCGAGTACCGCGGCCGGCAACACCCGGGCCGTGATGGGCTGGGGTCGGGGAACCAGGGAGACCAGGCCCAGCATGAGCAAGCCCAAGACCTGGACCAGGAACAGATCATAGTTGTTGAACCACCAGGCCCAGCCCCAGCCACCGAACATCGTGTCCAGGGGCCAGAGTAGCTGGATGCCGCCCCACACCGATGCGGGGGTGACCAGATCCCCCGCCAGGTGCATCAGGAATCCCGCGGACATGCACAGGGGCGCCAGCCAGATGCGCACCACACGGCGGCCGTCGTCGGTCGCGCCCCAGATCAGGCGCTCCAGTCCCAGGGCCGAGGCGAGCAGCAGCCCGAACACCAGGCAGGCCACCAGGGAGTGGGTGAAGTGGTGGTGGGAGTACCACTCGCTGCCGCCGTAGATGACGCCGCCCGGCGGTAGCCCGAGCAGCCTCCCGAAGGTCTCGTCGAAGCCGGGCACCCGAGTGGCCACGTCGATGTCGGGCAGGAAGCCTCCGAGGGCACCCCATGAGAGCGCGCCCGCCAGCCGGGCCCGAGCCCCACGGATCATCAGCGCAGCGCAGCCCCCGGCCAGGGCTCCAGCCACCACGTGCGTGATGATGTCCACGCCGCCTCAGAGACCGCGCGCCCACTCGGGGCGAAGGGCAATGTTGCCCTCGAGGGCGTTGTCCAAGGTGAGCAGGATGCGGTCCCGATCTGCGCTGAGGCGGCCCGCGAGCGGGAGATAGTTGGAGGCGTGGTTGGTGCGGAAGACCGCATCGGTGGTCTCACAACCGGCAACGAAGATGCGCAGCTCGCCGAGCAGCCCCATCACATCGGGCAGCTCGAAGTCGCCGCGCTGCTGCAGCTTGTGCATGGGCGTGCCCGGCACCACGGTGACGGTCAGGGCGCTCAGGAAAGCGGGGTCCATGGCCGTGGCCAGTCGCGCCGAGGCCTCGGCGTGCTCCTTGGAGCGCTCCAGGCCCGCACAGCCCAGCAGGAAGATGGCGGACAGCTTCATGCCCGCGGCGTGGGCCAGCCGTGCGGCGCGCACGTGTTGCTCGTGGTCCGCACCCTTGGCGACTCGCTTCAGGGTGGCGTCGTCCCCGGACTCGGGGCCGATGTAGAGCAGGGACAGGCCCAGCTGACGCAGCCGCTCGAGCTGTGCGGGGGTCTTGTCCAGCAGGTTCATGGCGGTGGCGTAGGTGGAGATGCGCCGCAGCCGGGGGAAGGTGGAGCCCAGGGCCTCGAGGATCGGCTCCCAGTGATGCATCGGCATCACCAGGGGATCGCCGTCGGCGATGAAGACCTTGGAGACGCCGGCTCCCAGGTGCTGTCGGGCCAGGGCGATGTCCTCCAACACCTCGGCGACCGGGCGCAGCTGGTGGCGCTTCGAGGCGTACATGGCGCAGTAGGTGCAGTGGTTGTGGGAGCAGCCGAGGGTGGCCTGGAGGATCAGGCTGCGGGCTTCGGAGGGGGGGCGGAAGAGGGGCTGCTGGTAGCGCATGGGGAGGGCTTATCTCGGGGAGAGGAGGATCAGAGGTCCAGGCCTCGGTCTCCGCCCTCGAGCACCTCGACCGGGATCGCCGCTGCGGCCTGGCCCAGCACGAAGATCTGGTCCCACTCGAGCACCGCGCCCTCGGGGGGCAGGGGCCAGGACACCGGCTCGCTCAAGGCGCAGATGTCACCCTTGGCCACGCCATCGACGAGCACCTCGCCCGCCAGCGCCACGATGCTGGTGGTGGCCCCCGGGGTCATGGCCAGCGGAGGGATGATGCCGCAGGGGCCGGGGGCCCCACCACCACCCAGGCGCGCCTTGACCTGCACCGCATGCAAGCCTTCGGGCTTCAGGCCCTCGACGAAGGGCCCCAGGGCGGCCAGCATGGAGGCCACCGAGGGCCCCATCTTGTTGGCGATCTTGGGATCGAAGCCTCGGCCCCGCAGCACGGGGTAGCCTGCCCAGGCGTGCAGCTCGCCGTGGGCCGCGGCGGGTATGTTCAGGCCCAGCGCCGACAGCACCGGGGCTTCGGGGTCGCCGGCGGCGGCGTCGAGGGCCGCGGAGCCGTGGGTGACCACCCAGTGCTGTGCCAGCTCATCGAGCACAGCGGCCCGAGCCTGGGCCAGGTCGGCGTGGCCAGCGCTGTGGGAGGGCTCGCTGTGGAACAGGGCCTGATCGTCGGCCTTCAACACCACCAGCGCGCTGAGCTGCGCCTCGCCCGGGATCACCTCGGCGTCGTCGCCGCGACCGATGGTGGTGGGCTCGAAGGTCATGAAGGTCCGGTTGGAGACATCCACGGCCAGCTGGTGGCCGGCGACGGTGGCGACTCCGGCTTCGTGCGTACACTCCACGCTCGCCTGGGCGGCGGCGTCGCAGAGGGAGGAGGCGGCCGCGGCCGCGATCTCGTGGTTCTCGACGGGCGGCAGCTCGGGCGCGGGGGGCTCGGAGCTGCAGGCGAACAGGAGGGGGAGCAGCAACATGGGGGTCTCCGGGGGAAAGGCCACACCGGCCATGGACAACCACCAGCCGGCTGCGTTCCCCCTAACCTCCGTGGATGGCCCGCTTGTGAACCGCCAGCGCAGCCTCCTTGACCGCCTCGCTCAAGGTGGGGTGGGCGTGGCAGGTCATGGCGATGTCCTCGGCCGATCCCTCCATGGCCATGGTGACCGCGCACTCGTGGATCAGCTCGCTGGCCTGGGGACCGACGATGTGGGCGCCCAGCAGCCGGTCGGTCTCGGCGTCGGCGATGAGCTTGACCAGGCCATCGTCCATGCCCACGGCCTTGGCCCTGGCGTTGGCCGCGAAGTAGAACCGGCCGACACTGACCTCGGTGCCTCGCTCCTTGCACTGGGCCTCGGTGAGCCCCACGCTGGCCAGCTCGGGCTCGGTGTAGACCACCGACGGGATGGTGTCGTAGTCGATGTGGCCCGGCACCCCGGCCAAGCGCTCCACCAGGCAGACGGCCTCGTCTTCGGCCTTGTGGGCCAGCATGGGGCCGCGCACCACGTCACCGATGGCAAAGACCCCGGGCACGTTGGTGCAGAAGTCGTCGTCGATGGCGATGCGGCCCCGCTCGTCGAGATCGATGCCCACCTGCTCGAGGCCCAGCCCGGCGGTGTGGGGCCTGCGGCCCACGGCCACCAGGACCTTGTCGCAGGCCAGCTGCACGGGTCGGCCCTTCTTGTCCTCGTAGGACAGCGTGACGCCGCCAGGACCGGCCTCAGCGCCGGTGACCCTGGCGCTGAGCACGATGTTCATGCCCTGCTTCTTCAAGGATCTCTGGAGGATTCGAGAGGCCATCTTGTCGGCGAAGGGCGCCACCGCGGGCAGCATCTCGATCACGGTGACCTTCGCCCCCAGCCGCAGCCAGACCGAGCCCAGCTCGAGGCCCACAGCGCCCGCGCCCACCACCACCAGGTGCTCGGGCACGGCCTCGAAGCACAGGGCCTCGGTGGAGGAGACGACGCGCTCACCGTCGAAGGGCATGAAGGGCAGCTCCACGGCGTCGGAGCCGGTGGCCAGCAGCACGTAGCGGCCGGTGATGCGCTCGGTGCCATCAGCACCGTCGATGCGGACCCTGTGGGCCGACTCGAGGCTGCCGTGACCGTGGAAGACCTGCACCTTGTTCTTCTTCATCAGCAGGCCCAGGCCACCCACCACGGTGTCCACCACGCCCTGCTTCCGGGCGACCATGGCGGCGACATCGACCCGCGGAGCATCGACCAGGATCCCGTGCTCGGCGGCGTCGTGGGCCAGCTGGTGGAACAGGTGGCTCGAGGCCAGCAGGGCCTTGGACGGGACGCAGCCCACGTTGAGGCAGGTGCCGCCCAGGGTGGAGCGCTCCTCGACCAGGGCCACGCTCATGCCGAGCTGGGAAGCGCGGATGGCGGCGACGTAGCCACCGGGGCCCGCGCCGATCACGACCAGATCGAAGGTGCTCATGCTCACTCCAGGGTCCGGGAAGGACGGAGTCCTAACCCCCAGCGCAGGTCCCGAGCAGGATGCGCTCGGGATCTTCGATGCACTCCACGATGTGTCCGAGGAAGGTCACCGCCTCGCGGCCGTCCACCACGCGGTGATCGTAGGACAGCGCCAGGTACATCATGGGGCGGATGACGATGCTGTCGTTGCCGTCGGCGTCGGTGCGCACCACCGGGCGTTTCTTGATGCCGTGCATCCCCAGGATGCCGCTCTGGGGCGGGTTGAGGATGGGGGTGGACAGCAGCGAGCCGAACACCCCGCCGTTGGAGATGGTGAACACCCCACCCTGCAGGTCGTCCAAGCCCAGGCGCCCCTCGCGGCCCTTCTTGGCCAGCTGAGCGATGTCGGCCTCGATCCGAGCCAGGCTCTTGCGATCGGCGTCCCGCACCACCGGGACCATCAGGCCCCGCTCGGTGCTCACGGCCACGCCGACGTCGTAGTAGTGGTTACGCACCAGCTGGTCGCCCTCGATCCAGCCGTTGATGGACGGCACGGTCTTCAGGGCACCCACCACAGCTCGCACGAAGAACGACATGAAGCCCAGGTTCACGCCGTGAGCGTCGGCGAAGGACTGCTTGTGGCGCTTGCGCAGCGCCATCAGATCCCCCATGTCCACCTCGTTGAAGGTGGTCAGGATGGCGGCGTTGCTCTGGGCCTGCAGCAGGCGCTCGGCGATGCGGGCCCGCAGCCTCGGGACCTTGGTGCGGGTCTGGCGGGGGGGCTCGGGCTCCTCAGCGGGAGGCGGTTCGGCCGCTGGTGGGACGGCGGGGAGGGGTACGGAGGTGGGGGCGTGCGCTCTTTCGTGTTCGTGTTCGTGTTCGTGTTCGTGTTCGTGTGGTGGGTGGCCGTGGGCCAGGACGTCGGCCTTTGTGATGCGCTGGCGGGGCCCGGTGCCTCGCACCGACGCCGGGTCGATGCGGTACTGCTCGAGCATGCGCCGCACCGCGGGGGAGATGGGGGGGGCGCTGGCGTAGGTCTGTCTGGCTCGCTCGCGGTCGGCGGGGGTCTCCACCGGAGGTGGCAGGGGCGCCGGCCCAGCGGCCGGCGGAGCGGGCTCGGGAGCCACCGGGGCCGTGGGGGGCGCGCGGAACG
>CAZHIK010000348.1:6613-8699 GCA_964532635.1 uncultured Enterobacterales bacterium | reverse complement strand
CCGGATCCCGCCCTTCGCGCTCGGCGATCTATAAGGCCTCCTTTCGGGCTGACAGGTCGTATAGCTCGGGGCGGTGGAGGTAGAACCGCGCGAAGGTGTCACGGGCATGAGCCGCGGGCCACACGCGGGGGCCGGACAGCTCCATGTCCTCGGGCTCGAAGTGCTTGGGGAGTCTCGGCATGGCTGGTCTCCGTTTGTCTCCAAGCTCACCGCGGCGGAGAATGCGTCAATGGGTAATATTAAATAGGATAGTTTCGCTACTGTGTGTGGCGACCTGCGTCGTGCCAGGTCCGCGGGGACGCGGAGGGGTCGCGGAAAGGAAGTTGGCTTTCATCGTGGCGATACGTTCGATTCCGCGCCTGGTGCCTATTCGCAGCCGAGCTGCAATTCCCCCTTCTGCCCCCCGCTGGCCCTGTGGCTGGACGACCAACGAAGGTCCGGAACCGGCCGCAATGGCGCCCTCGTCGTCGGGAGCCAGAGCCCTGGGGCTTTCTTGATTTCGTCCAAAAGTGGCGAAGCTCGTTGAGTTTCATTCGATTCGCAGTCCGGCTGCGAGCTGGCCGGCGGCGTGTTGAGCAGCCTGGTCAGTGCGCCAGAGCGCGGGTACCGTGCGCCCGGGAGATCGGGCCGAGCCAACCAGGCACGCCATCCATCCCAGGAGCCATCATGAAGGTGAGCAAGAGGCAGTTGACCGTGTGGAGCCACGAGCTCCGCGAAGGTGACAACGCGGCTGGCCGCGGCCTGGCGGCGGCCCGCTGGGGCCAGGGTGGCGCAGGTCCAGCGACGGAGAGCGACGACGAGCTGGATCGAGCCAAGACCATCGCCATCCTCATGGTCGTCTTGGCGCTCTTCTCGCGCGCGGTCTAGCTGGCTGGCCCACCAGCCACAGGCCTCAACCGGAGCCCGCATCGAGGCACCAGCGTAGACCGCCTGCGGCAGATCCTCCGAGCGCAGGCCCCGTCCGGAAGCTCGTCGATCAGTAGCAGTAGTACCAATCGCTGTAGTAGTCCTCGCAGGCGCAGTACCCGTCCCAGTAGTCGTCTTCGTAGGAACCGTCGCAGTCCCAGTAGCCGGGATCCGGCTCGTAGTAGTCCTCGCAGTCCCACCAGCCGTTGTCCCAGCAGTCGTCGGCCTGACCGCTGTTGTTGTTGTCGTCGTCGTCGTCGTCGTTGTCCCGGCTCTCGCGATCGGAGCTGGTGGGGCGCTCGGGCTCGTCTCCGCAGGCGAGTAGGGTGACGGCCAGGGCCAGGGGGAGGGCGACGAGGACGAACAGGTGGGCGCGCATGGTCACTCCGGGGGAAGAAAGCTGTTCGTGGAGACTATACGCAATAGTAAATGCCGCGTCTATACGCATGGCGACGTGGCGATCGCACCCGTCCCGGGGCATGGCCGCACCATGCCCCGTAGACGCGACGAACAGCTCCTGAGGACGCTCGGCGCCAGGATCCAGGCCATCCGCCTGGACCGCGGACTCACCCAGGAGCAGATGGCGCGGATGGTCGAGCTGCGCCCGGCCACCATCTCCAGGCTGGAGTGCGGCGCCCTGAACACCAGCCTGGCGAACCTCTCCAGGATCGCCGTGGTGCTCGAGGTCGGCCTATCAGAGCTGCTGGATGTCGAGCTCGATGTGCCAGCGGCGACGACGCCACCGGACGAGCAGGCGTTGTTGAGCGCCTATCGATCGCTCGACGAGGAGCGGAGGAGGATCGCGCTTCGGCTGGTGGAGGGGTTGGGGCGGGAGTGAGGTCCGCATTCGTCTCCCCGCTCGCAAGCGCCGCGCGGTGCAGGGCCGCCCATCCGTCAGGCCTCGTCGAGACGATCTCGCAGGCATCACGGTCTTGATCGTCGATGACGAGCCGCTGCTCCGTAAGGCGAGCGATCGCATGCTGACCCGACTGGGTGCCACCGTGCGGCAGGCCGGCGACGGAGTGCAGGCGCTCGATGTCCTGGAGAGGGAGCACGGAGCCATCGACATCGTGATCCTCGACCTGAACATGCCGGTGATGGACGGGGCGCAGACCTTCGCGGAGATTCGGCGCCGCCCACCGACGTTACCCATCTTGATCTCCACCGGGTTCGGAGAGGA